>CAXGXL010000025.1:0-15302 GCA_964013555.1 uncultured bacterium | reverse complement strand
AATAACCACACGCTGTTTTTGCCCGCCCGACATCTCGTGGGGATACTTATCAATGCTGGCCCGGGGATCTGGTATTCCCACTTCCTTGTACAATGCAATCGCTCTCTTTCGCGCTTCACTGCGGGAAACCTTTTGATGCAATATGATGGCTTCCATCACCTGATAGCCGGTAGTTAAAACCGGATTGAGGGAGGTCATGGGATCTTGGAAAATCATTGAAATTTGATTTCCACGAATTTTTCGCAATTCCGACTCCGATAGCTTCAGTAAATCCCGCCCCAAAAAACTGATGGAGGAGCCGGGTTCAACCGACGAAACCAAAGAAGGCAAGAGCTGCATAATGGTTAGCGAAGTAACCGATTTACCGCTTCCAGACTCTCCCACCAATCCCAGCGTGTGCCCTGGCTTGATGGATACCGACAAATCATCCACTGCCTTAACAGTACCCAACTCTGTATGAAAATAAGTCCTTAGGTTACTAATCTCAATCAGTTCTTGGTTACTGCTCATGGGAGGTCTTCCATGTCCGCTAGGGTTCGCTCGGTAACTTCGTGACCTAGCCGGGCAATAAAATCCTCGACTTTGATTTGCCCCAAGTCTTCACCCTTTCTCGTGCGAACCGCAATTGCTCCCGCTTCCACCTCTTTGTCTCCGCAAACGAGCATATACGGAACTCTCTTAATCGTGTGTTCTCGAACCTTAAACCCAACCTTTTCATTCCGGCAGTCAGCATTTACCCGAAAACCTGCATTTCGAAACTTCTGCGTAACCTCTTGAGCATATTCAGACTGCTTTTCGGTAATAGTCAAAACCACTGCTTGGGTAGGAGCCAACCAAAGGGGAAAAGAGCCGACGTATTCTTCGATCAAAATCCCAATAAACCGCTCAATAGAACCGAGGATGGCTCGGTGGATCATAACCGGAATGTGCCTTGAGTTGTCCTCGCCAACGTAGCTTGCTCCTAATCGCTGCGGAAGAGCAAAATCGAGTTGAACTGTTCCGCATTGCCATGCTCTGGCCAAACAATCATGCAAGGTAAACTCTATCTTTGGTCCGTAAAACGCTCCTTCGCCCTCTTGAAGCTCAAAGGGGATGTCCATAGACTTCAGGGCCAACTCCAAAGCAGCTTCCGAACGGTCCCACATATCATCGGTTCCTACGCGTTTCTCTGGACGAGTGGATAATTTCACATCAATCTTGTCGAACCCGAAGGTCTCGTAAACGTCGTAAACCATTTTGATACATGCAATGACTTCATCTTGCACCTGCTCTTCCGTACAAAAGATATGCGCATCATCTTGAGTAAAACCGCGCACTCGCATCAATCCATGCAATGCTCCTGAAGGCTCATTTCTGTGACATGAACCAAACTCCGCCATTCGTAGCGGCAAATCACGGTACGACTTCAATCCTTGGTTAAATATCTGCACATGGCCAGGACAATTCATTGGTTTAATCGCGTAGTCGCGATTCTCAGAGCTCGTCGTAAACATATTCTCTGAGTACTTATCCCAATGCCCTGAGCGCTCCCACATCGCGCGGTCCATCATCAGAGGACCCTTTACTTCTTGATAACCGTATTCCTTGAGCTTATCACGAACGAAGGCTTCAAGTTCTTTAAAAACAGTCCAGCCGTTGTGATGCCAAAAGACCATTCCTGGCGCTTCTTGCTGCATATGGTAAAGCTCGAGGTGCTTGCCTATACGACGATGGTCACGCTTGGCGGCTTCTTCTAAGCGGCGCAAATGTTCTTTGAGTTGTTTTTTGTCAGCCCAAGCCGTTCCATAGATTCGCTGAAGCATAATATTGTCGCTCTTTCCGCGCCAATAGGCTCCAGCCAAACTCAAAAGCTTAAAATGATGATTGAAACGCATATTCGGAACATGTGGCCCCCGGCACATATCAATGTACTCTTCGTGGTAATAGAGTCCGGGCCGGTCGTCTCGATCGACATTCTCGTCTAATATTTCAACCTTATAAACCTCTCCTCGAGCGTCAAAAATATCCCTTGCTTCTTGCCAACTTACTTGTTTTTTCACGACATCGTAATTGGTCTTTGCCAGTTCCTTCATTCGTTTCTCGAGCTTCGCCAGGTCCTCATCTGTGAGGGGACGCCCTAAATCAACATCATAATAAAACCCGTGGTCTATGGTTGGCCCAATTGCCATCTTGGTTTCAGGCCAGAGCTGCTTGATTGCATGTCCCAAAAGATGGGCGCAGGAATGGCGGATGATTTCCAAGCCATCTTCATCTTTACCTGTGATAATCTCAAGGTTCGCGTCGCTCTCAATCAAATCATGCGCATCCACGCGCTCACCATTGACGCGACCCGCTATGCAGGCCTTCGCTAAACCAGGACCAATATCCGACGCCACCATGAACGTAGATACAGCCTCATCAAAATTTCGTTTGCTTCCATCTGGGAGGGTAATAACAGGCATATAAATTCCTTACAGTGGTGCCACATACCAAATGGCACATGTTCGTGTGCTTCGACGGTCCAGTGACCAGCCCTAAAAACAAAATAAGGTCACTAAGTTACAAAGCATCTCCCTCAGGTCAACCTCCTGTGAAAAATTGTTCGGCTGCTAAAACCGAAGTGCGGCTGGTTTGATCTGGCTGGCGATCTCCTCCTCAGCGAAGTCATTAGGGCAACTTCGCCCAGAAAAGCCCAAACAAGACGAAACCTTTTGTTTTCAGGGCCGATAACAGCTCTGTATGCCATCACCATTCGCTGCCAGGACATACATTGTAGACTGAGGAAGAACCTATGCTCAGCAGGATTTCCGGACCTAATTCCAATCCCCTCTCCAACAACGGTAACCAAGAGACGGCTCCTCTCGAAACGCCATCGTCTTCGGCGATGACGCAACCAGACACACTCGAGCAGTCCACTACCACTAGCCTCTGGAATTGGGCTTCGTCGGGTCTGAGTGCCTTAATGCAGCCTCAGCAAGCCTCCAGCCCGAACCCCAGTAAACTTCAAGAAGAAGCAACTCAGTTTCGGGCTTTTGCGACCGATCTAATGGTAGCTACGGCCGCAAATGCAGAGACTTCTCAAGAAGAACGCCGCCAGGCCGTTCGCGCGGTTCTAGCTAAGCACCCAGCTGTAGTACTCTGGTTTGTAAACGGCAAAAACCTCGCTCCCATTACCAAAGCTGCAGACCTTCCTTCCATCGCCAATTTTCAAACTCCATTTCTCACCAGCGCCTACGAAATCGGCTCAACTATCAAAAGTGCATTCGACACACTCGATGACTTTCGTATCATCGGTAGCTCCCTCAGTGCTGCTCGAGATGCCTATTCAGGCGCCTCTCTAAGTTCTCTCACGAACATGGTTGGCGCCATGGGAGTTGATTTGGGAAGCTCGATTCTCCATCGAACTGGACGCAATGTCCTTGTGGATATGGCCGTGCGTGCCGCGCAGGAAAAAGCTGAATCAGCGTTTTGCGCCCTCAATCAAGAAGCCAGAGAAACCCTCTTAGAAAAATTACCCAAAGCAACCTTTGACACCATCGCTAAACAAGTTAACGAAGCTATCGAGCAAGTTAAGATTTCAGACTCAGATGAAATTAAAATGCTCTTGGACCCAGCCTCGGGATTCGATCTCACCCAAGTGCCCCCCGCCTTTAGAGAGTTTTTTGAGTCTGTTCTTACCCAGTATTTCGACCAACTTCCCCTCCAAGATAAACGCCGCCTTGCAATCGGCTTGTTCAGTTTGCCAATCGATTCATCCAATGAAGCTAAATTGGCTGCAATTCTCAACAATTCAGGGCCTGCCATACAAAAATTATTTCAACTCTTTGGGGAGGATGTAAAATCAGAAAGAGTTGCATCGGTGATGAAGGAACTCAAAAACCAAATCAAACCATTCGATACTGCCTTGGCTATCGCCAAAATAGAAAGAGACCTTGGAGGTAATATCGACGATCTCTTTTCTGACTTTGGAGACGGTCCTATAGCCGCGGCAAGTGTAGGCCAGGTCTACCTAGCTACCACTCGAGAGACCGATGAAGATGTTGTAGTAAAGGTAATGCGCCCCAATCTCCGAGAAAGGGCTGCTCGCGAAATTGAGCTTCTCAAAGAACTTGCACCCACCAGAGGCACCCGAAAGATAGTCGAGCGGCTCGAAGAATCGCTCCTTCAAGAGTTGGACTTTCGAAACGAATCTCGAAATCTCGAAACAGGCCAGGCCGTCTACTGGAAACCCCAAAAGGGTATTTCATTGATTGCGGCAAATGAACTTTTCGAGACTTCATCGGACGTTCTAGTAATGGAGCGAGCCTACGAAAAGCCTATCAATAAATTCGGTGGCGCAGATCTCCCCGTAAAAAGTGAAGCCTTAGCGACCTTTCTTGAGACCTGGTACGACGAAGCTCTTTTTGGCAAAGGCTTTTTTCATGCTGACTTGCATGCCGGAAACATTTTCTTTGAAACCAAATCCCCCTCCCGGTGTTTTTCGTCGGGTCGCAAATACCAGATGACCCTCATTGACTTTGGAAACTGTGGACAGTTATCGCGTGCGGAACAAAAAGGAATTATCAACTTCATACTCGGTTCGGCGACGGGATCGACAACTCTGATTGTGAATGCATTCCTGGATCTTTGTCCCACCATGACCCAAGAGCAAGCGGTCAGATTTCAAAAGGACCTTCTGGAAATCTTTGCAATGAAGCTAGATGCCTCCGAAACTTGCAATCTGATTGTAAACAAAGCCATTGAACGCGAACTGGGCCTTCCAAAGAACTTTATTCTCTTTAACCGAGGGCGAGCATTTCTTGAGAACCAAATCAGAGATACCAACGAAGAGATCCAGGCGTGGGATCCCAGAGGAACGACTCCTCTCAAAGACGCCACTGCTATCTTCGGCAGTCTCTTAAAATGGCGATTGGGGCAAGATTTTCTTAAGAGCGCCATAGGCGTTCAGGATTTTTCTGACGCCGTTCTCGACCCTGAAACTCTCGTTACCATTGCAGATCACTATATCGTTGGAACTGACGAAGAAGAAGAAGAGGAGGAGCCCGCATCTTATTGGCAGGACGAGCCCCCTCCGATTAATCTAGGAAGCATGTTCGGCGCCGGAAGAGAAGACGACTCCGACGAAGAATCTGGCGAGGGATCCACGTGCACAATTTCTTAACCCACTAGGTCCTCGGGAAGATCTTCCCCGTCACGTACAACCACTCTCCATCGACCCTCTCAAACCGACTACGTTCGTGCAGAACCCCCTGCCCCTCTCTATCAAAATAGAACGCACGAAATTCCACCCACCCCGTAGAGTCAGTCAATCCTCCTTCTTCGCAATTAAGAACATCCAAACGCTCCCACTGTGGACTTCCGTCATCCCATGCGAGCCCCTGAGGTCGAGTCGAACGGTGCCAAGTAGCCAAAAGATAGTCCGCTTGCTTTTGACAATAGGCAGTAAAACGCGAACGCATTAGGGCTTGCGCGGTTGGAGCTTTTTTGCGTTGGTAAATATATTGCCCACAGCATTCGCTCAAACTCAAAGAAGTGCCACAAGGGCAAGGCTGAAGTGAAACCATGACTTTAGCTACCTCACAATGAAAATCAAAACCATCAAGTCCCCTATAAAAATGAAATGAACTCAGGGGGATGATTTGAAATGACTCCCTCCAAGAAATTCAGATATATCATAGGAAAACTGAAAATCAGAACCTTCCCTCAAAAAGGGATAGTGGTCTTCTTGGTGACTGTCCTTAAGGCAAAACTGGACTGCACTCGAACGACACCGGGCAAGCAGGTTAAAGTTTGGGTGTGGAGTCTTTCGTAGTCGGCAGTATCTTTCACAATGACTCGCAAAAGATAGTCAGACGTTCCGGTCATTAAATAACATTCCATAACTTCCGGTACCTTTCGAACTGCCGATTCAAATGCTTCGAGCTCAATATGTGTCTGGCGGTCGAGTGTGATTTGAACAAACACATTGCCCGACTTGCCCGCAGCAACCTGGTCAACCAGCATTGCATACCGCTCAATGATTCCACTTTTCTCCAGAAGTTTTACCCGACGTAAACAAGCCGACTCGGAAAGCCCCACCTCATCGGCCAGCATCACATTGCTCAACCGGCCATCTCCCTGAAGAGCCATCAATATAGCACGGTCAATTGAATCAATCCTCATTTTAGCAAGAATCCATCGCTTTAGTCTCTTAAATTAGAATATTCCACTCCAAACAAGGTAAATTTAAACAATCTTTGCAAGGACATGCAAGGGTTTATTGGGTTAAACTACTTCGTAAGTTAAACGCTTCAATTCCCCGGGCAATAGGAGTCTCCCATGCGTATTGGCATCCCCAAGGAAATCAAAAATCACGAATATCGAGTTGGCCTTGTACCAAGTAGCGTGCAAGAGCTCGTTGCCGACGGGCACGAAGTCCTCGTAGAGTCTTTCGCCGGCAAAGGAATCGGCTTTTCAGACGCTGACTACCGAGATGTCGGTGCCACCATTGTTCCAGACGCCAAATCGGTCTTTGAGAGAGCAGAGCTCATTATCAAAGTCAAAGAGCCACAGCTAAGTGAATGTGAGATGCTTCAACCCCATCACACTCTCTTTACCTACCTTCACCTTGCAGCGGACAAGGCTCAAGCCGAAGCTCTGAAAAAATCGAAGGCCACCGCAATTGCCTACGAAACAGTCACTGCTCCTGACGGACGTCTTCCTCTACTTACCCCCATGAGTGAAGTAGCCGGCAGAATGTCGGTTCAAGTTGGCGCGTACGCTCTCCAAAAAGCATCGGGAGGTGCAGGTGTTCTACTCGGTGGTGTCTCTGGGGTAGAGCCAGCAAAAGTGGTCATCCTAGGTGGAGGAGTAGCGGGAACCAATGCCGCAGAAATGGCGGTCGGACTAAAAGCAGACGTAACAATTCTAGATAAATCTATTGATCGGCTTCGGGAACTTCAATTCGCTTTTGGCAATACCATCAAAGCGGTTTACTCCACTGCGAGGGCTGTGGAAAAACACGTTACGGAAGCTGACCTGGTTATCGGTTCAGTTCTTATTCCCGGTGCGGCTGCTCCCAAGCTCGTCACGAAAGAGATGATTAAGAAAATGCGCACTGGGGCAGCCGTGGTTGATATTTCGATTGACCAAGGAGGCTGCTTTGAAACCAGCCGCCCTACAACTCACGCTGAACCAACCTACGTCGTAGACGGAGTAGTTCACTACTGTGTAACCAATATGCCAGGTGCGGTGGCCCGAACCTCCACATTTGCGCTGAACAATGCCACCCTTGGATTCATAAAGGCACTAGCTCGTAAGGGCTGCTCCCAAGCTCTTGAAGAAGATCCGCACCTATTAGCAGGCCTCAACGTTCACAATGGGAAAATTACTCATGAAGTTGTAGCAAAAGCTCTTGCAGAATAAGGGGGAACAAGCGCTAGCGTAACCAACGCCTCCCCCACCACATCCACTCTAGAGCCACCGCTAAATCTTAAATACCATTCTTGATTCTTCAGCTACGGCAAAAGTACTATCGACCCTAAAACGTCGACCACGGCGCGTAAAAAATCCAGATACCGTCCCGTAATACTGATTAAAGTCCACATCGAGAACCAACGGAAGCCGCTTTTCTTCGCGCCGATGGGTGCGGGGAGCGAACCTGAGAGCTAAAGACTCATCCTCTCCCACGGCTAAAATCACCCAATCCCCACTCTTCTTGGTTTTTGGATTGGAAGTGTACTCCAGACTTAAGTCACTGAACTTCCGGTGTTCGCCATCCACCCACAAATTGTATTTCTTACTATCAATTCGAGGTTGGGCCAACTCACGTTCCTTCGACACTTGCAGTGAAAAGGAAACCAACTGCCCACTCTGCTCGTCTAAAGCATCGCCCACCACCGAAAGCCAATTCCAATTCTGTTTTTGTGGCCGATGTCCCACCGTGCGGTCGTAGGCTCCCAAGCATCCAGGAGGTAAAGATAGCGTCTCGGCCTCCATCGTTAGTTCGCCTCGACGCAATTTCAAATTACCCCACCATTGCAAAGTACCCATTCCTTCTGAATAAAGAGTTGATTGGGTGAACGGTTTGCCCATACATTCCTCGGCCTCTCCACGCAAAGTCATATCCGGTGTAGATATCTGAAAAAACACCTCGCCGGCCGCATTCAATCGAATTTCAGAGTGCGTCACAGGATCACGAAAATGCATGTTCTGCTTATCCGTTTGAATCCTATTTAGCCCCAAATAATAGGTTTTCGAGGACTTCTTGGTTTCACCACTGGATTTGTCATGAACAAGAAGGGCCACATTCCCTCCTAAATTCAAGTCTGCTATATTCGCAACAATAAAGTAATCGGGTGTTTCGAAATGCACATGAAACCACTTTTGAAAGCGCCGTCCGGGGCAAGCCGCCTCTTGAAAATTCTGCTCCCCTACAAAACTTTCAAACCAACCCGGCTCGTAATTGCCATCGTCTCCGATTATCTTGGTCGGGCCTTTTTGCAAAAGGCCGTAGTCGTAGTTACCCAGAGGATCCTGCATCTCCCCACGTAGACCAGAAATATTTTGAAGTTCTCCCACAAGAGAACGAATAAAAGAAAAGCTCATCTCTGGCCCCTAAGTGAGTAATCAGAGCGCAAACTCCTCCAAATTTTCTCATGGCCATCGGTCAACCAGCGCATAACAAATTTTCGCGGTACACGTACAATCCGAGGTTTGGCATAGGTGCCAAAAACAATATCCCAAAGAGGCGAAGTGACCCCATGGTTGTGAGTAGGTTTTTCAAAATGATGATAAAAATGATGTCGACGAGCCCAACGACCGTAAGCGGTCACCGGCGCCTTAACATGTAAGAGATGATGCAAGTACTCATATGCCCCATACATCAGAACAAACCCAACGGTAAATGCGCCCCCTAAAATACCAAAGAAGTAATTGCCAACCAATCCCATTATAAGAACAACTTTAATGGCCGTTTTGAACTTGTTAATGGGGGCATCAAAATAATCCTTTTCGGCATGATGCTTCCGGTGGAGCTTCCCAAAGGGGGTATTTTTTCCATAGACATGCCCCAAAAACCGGTGAAGAAAATACTCGGTAAGAGTCCAAGAAAAAATGCCCAATAAAAAAGCGATTATCGCCATCATCGTCCGTCATCCTTTATTCGTTTGTGCCACTTCATTCCCCGCTTCCATCCAAGCAATAAAGTCTCGGCGTCAGCTCCCCACGCCGAAAAGAGCGACATCAACATTTGCTCTACCAAGTGCCCGGTAGGTGCATCATTAGGGTCGGTTCTACCGAGTTTATTTAGACTCATTGCTCCATTGAGTGTTGCCCACATAGCCATCGTCCGCTCGCGTTCATTTCCGGCTCTGAGTCCACCTACCTTGGACGCAGCCCCAATCGACGACTCAATTACATCTAGTAGCTCAAAAAGCCTCTTCATCAGCTTCGGCCGAACCTCCTCTGGCAATAGAACTGTTTCACGCGTTAGCGCTTGCATCATAAAGTAAAACCGCGAAGGCCGGGAGCGACACTGCCAAACATACTCCTGAGCAATTACAACCAGAACAGCTATAGAATCGCTTGCACTTAACGGCTTCGCACGATTTGCCAAGCAATACTCACGAGCGTAGGCAAGCTCTTGCTGGAACCCCCCGAGAGTTCTGCTCCACAACGATGTAATGAGGTCTTCTTTTGAATCGAAGTACCTATAAAGTGCGCCGACGGTCAGCCCTAATTCTCTAGCCAATCGATGAACCGTAACCCCTTCAATACCTTCCGCTCCAAGTATGGACATCGCCACGTCCAAGATAGCCTCAATTCTCTTTGCCCTTTTTTGGCGAACATGCAGGGACTGCTGCTTTTCCTTCATCAACTAAAAGTAAGCATTGTTTACTTTTTTTTCAAGCCCAAAAATGACTTATTTTCATGAAGAAAACAACAACTTAGATCAAGCAAGATGGTCTTAGAGCAATTGTTCGCAGCAAAGAATCCTTCATTGTTTGGCCACACGCATGCTTAGCCCTCGTTAAAAGTACCCCTTTTTCTTTAATTCCTCATTTCCCCATCCGCTAGGCCCTTGAACTTCGTCCAATTCGGTAGCTCTTCGCATTTACGATAAGTGGGACTTTTGAATGTCCGAGAGCAAGTGCCCCAAAAAATCAAAACTCGACCCACTTCCCCCAACAGTCGCTCCTTTCAAAGGTTGAAACGGCATCAGCCAACCACTAAAGTCCCCTCCTCACGGTAGTTATCCATGCACTAAGGAGAGTCAGCCGATGAAAGCAGTGTCTAATAGAAAAGCAATCTATGGCTGGGCCCTCTACGATTGGGCAAACAGTGCTTTTGCCACCACCGTCATGGCAGGTTTCTTCCCTATATTTTTCAAGAAATTTTCAAGTGCCGGTATGGACGCCACTGAAAGCACATTCAACCTCGGCGTAGCCAATTCAGCAGCAAGCCTCATCGTTCTCCTAATCGCCCCAATCATTGGAGCCATAGCGGATCATGGTAACAACCGTCGACGGTTCCTAGCTGCTTTTGCTTGTCTCGGCATCGTCACGACGGCATTGTTATTTGTCGTTGCCCAAGGACAATGGCTCTTCGCAGCTATCCTCTATACACTTGCGATAATTGGTTTCTCCGGAGCAAACGTTTTTTACGATGCCCTTCTTATCTCAATATCCAAAGACGATCAGCATCACCGGATCTCAGCCCTCGGTTTTGCCCTTGGCTATTTGGGTGGGGGAATACTCTTCGCTCTTAACGTCTTCATGACCATCAAACCCGAAGTGTTTGGCTTTAGCAATGCAGCAGAAGCGGTACGATGGTCCTTTGTGTCTGTCGCAATCTGGTGGGCATTGTTCTCAATCCCACTTTTTCTTTGGGTACCCGAACCCCAACCCTCACACGACACTCCATTGTTGCAAAGAATCTCTTGTGGTTTCCGAGCACTCGCATCAACCATAGGAAACCTCAAAAAACACCGTATTGTACTGCGATTCTTAATCGCCTACTGGCTCTACATCGACGGTGTAGATACCATCATTAGAATGGCAGTTGCCTACGGATCCGATATAGGGCTTCCCTCAGACAGTATGATCAAGGCATTATTACTAACACAATTTGTCGGTTTTCCCGCCGCTATTTGCTTTGGACGTATAGGTGAGAAAATCGGCGCCAAAAAGGGAATCATGATCGCCATTGGTATTTACTCTGTCGTGACAATCTACTCGTACTTCTTGCACACAGCCATGGAATTTTATGGCCTAGCTCTTTGTATTGGCCTGGTTCAAGGAGGAATTCAATCCCTGAGTCGTTCCATGTTTAGCCAACTCATTCCACAAGATAAGAGCGCAGAATTCTTTGGTTTCTACAATATGATGGGCAAATTCGCAGCTGTGATCGGCCCCGTTTTAATTGGAACCGTCGGCGCACTTTCCAATAATCCGCGCTTGGGAGTTCTTGCGGTTCTCGTACTCTTTATTGCTGGTGGCTGGATCTTACGTGCAGTGCCAGAAAAACCAGCGCTTAGAACCTAATCAAACCTCGTGGTTCGTCTTAAGACTCGCGCGCATGCACTCGTAGAAACCAACATCCCTTCCTGCTCCCGACTCACCTCAGCGGCATTGGCTTCGTCGGTATCGATGTGCATTTCAGTTTTGTACTTATCTGAAACTCGCACCATTACGTCACCAAAAATCAAATCTCGGCCCTCAGAATCAATCGCCACTTCAACAATATCTTTGTTTCTTACTCCAAAATACTCTGCATCTTCGGGAGTCATATGAATATGGCGCCATGCACAAATCAAGCCTTCATCTAATTCCGCTTCACCTTCGGGCCCCACCAACTTGATCCCAGGGGAATTTCCCACATCCCCAGAAGCTCGTACCGGAGCATCCACACCCAGGTAAAATTCATCGGTACGCGATATTTCAATTTGATTCTTACTCCGCAACGGCCCCAATATTCGGACCCCTTTGATCGTGCGCTTGGGTCCGACGAGGTCCACCGTTTGGTGGCTTGCGTATTGTCCTGGCTGCGACAATGACGCCTTTGGGATTAGTTCAAATCCCTCTCCGAAAAGCCTGTCACAAGTCTCACGATCCAAGTGCACATGCCTAGCTGAAACTGCAACAGGAATTGTCTTAGCCGAGGCAACTTCATCTTGCCCTAAAACCAAATGGGCTGCCTCCTTTGCTATAGAGTGCTCCTCATCGGTCTGAACGACCAAAAGATGACAACGGCTCTGGGGTCTTGAAAATTGGTGAACGGGGTTTTGGCGAGAAAGAACAACGTCTCGATTAGCCTCTTCATCCAGCAGCGCTCCGAGAAAATTCAGTCGCTGAGTAACCCTATGACGAATAAGGGGGCTATTCTCCCCAATGCCAGCGGTAAAAATAATGGCATCTACGCCGCCCATCGTAGCGGCATAAGCCCCTATGTATTTTCTGATCCGATGCGTAAAGACCTGGATACTCATTCGAGCCGCCTCATGACCTACCGAAGCTTGCTCCTCAATATCACGCATATCATTCCCTAAGCCGGAAAGACCTTTGAGACCCGATTCCTTATTTAGAATCCTCTCGCACTCATCCACCTCAAGTTCTTCTTGCCGAAGCAAGTGAAGCAAAACTCCCGGGTCCAAATCACCGCAACGAGTACCCATAACCAACCCCTCAAGAGGGGTCATTCCCATTGTCGTATCTATAGACCTTCCATATTCCACTGCAGCCATGCTGCACCCATTACCAAGATGACAAGTAATCAAACGCAAGTCTCGTATGTCGGTATCTAGATACTCAGCCGCTCTAGCTGCTACGTATTGATGACTTGGTCCATGAAACCCGTACCGCCGGATACCGTATTTCTCTGCCAATTCTTGGTTGAGCGCGTATGTAGTAGCTCGTCGTGGAATGGTGCGATGAAAGGATGTGTCAAATACGGCTATATGAGGAATGTCGGGTAAAAGCTTACGACTATTCCGAATCCCCAAAAGGTTAATGGAATTGTGCAACGGTGCCAAAGGAACCAGTCCTTCAATTGCGGCTTCTACTTCATCATCAATTCGAAGAGCAGCGACAAAATCCTGCCCTCCATGCACCACCCGATGCCCTACTCCTTCAATTCGAGCCCCCTCTGGTAAGGTTCCCAATAATTTGGGAAGCGCAAAAGTCAAAGCAGTTTCGTGAGATGCTCCTGCTTTCCCGAGAGCAGACTCCATCCCGTTTAAAATCATCGACGCCCCATCCAATTTTCCGATTCGCTGGACTCTCAAAGAAGAGACCCGTTCGCCGCTAGTATGATGAACAATATCCCCCTTGATGGATGAACTACCACAATTCAAAACTAAGATAAGCACGGTTCCACTCCTCTACTAAGAGATCATTTTATCTGCGTACCTCAGAAGAGGGAAGCTCTGAAATGGAAAGACAAACCAAAGAAACCATCTGGGCACTTCAAATGCCCCTTCAGAGGTCGAACTCTAATTTGGATTCACACCAAAGTGCAACAAAAGTTACGGTAGTGAAAGTCGACATTTCCTGAGGGCATTTTGCATCCTCTCCAATTGCTCATTACTCAACTCATACTTTGCCGCATTCTCTAAAGACAAACTGGCTCGTGCGCAGTCCCCCAACTTGATTCGTTCATGTCCTAACAATAACAATAGTTCCCCTCTCTTCGTGGGGCCAACATCCGCATTTAGGAGCCTCTGAATAACAAGCTCAGCCATAGAATGCTTCCCCTGCTTAGAGAGGGCTAAAGCCCGTAGCCGGCTCGCCTCAATGTAAAAAGAAGTTTCTGGATAATTGTGAACCAAATTCCCCAAGAGACGATTCGCCTCCGCCCAATTCCCAGCCTCAAAATGTCTCCTCCCTGCACGCATCATTTCCAATTCCGTCTTCAGAGTTCCTTCACCAGTCAAAGCCGAATCACCCGCAGCAAAACCTACTTTAGCGCCCAGCGTTGGTTTCACAGGGCCCCTTTCTTTCTTGGCGTTCGAGCGAGGACGTGGCCTTTGGACTTCGGATTCCACCTTGACATTTTTTGACTTCACGCTGCGCGAAGACGAGGTAGTAGAACTGGAGGCACTTGGGGTTCTCCCCAAAGACAGAGATTCCTTGGGCTGAATCTGCTCCACTGCAACAATAGCTTTATCTTCTTGAGTCAACCACAAGCCGCCCCCCACAACAACGAGCAAAGCACCAATGAGTGTGCCAACTAAACCAGTTTTAGTCGGCATCGCTGAGGTTTCTAAAGTCTGCCGTAGCCGCTTTTCAATCGCTTCAAGTCGCTTCGGCTCAAACGTGATTTGCTGAGCTGCCTTCATTGCTGAGGTAAAAGCGCCACTTTCACTCAAACGCACCGGCTCTTGGATGCTTTTCATGCCGCCCCCTCTCTTTGAATTTGTCGTCTCATTGCTGTCTCAAAATTCCTTCGAGCCTTATGGAGCCGAGTCCAGACCGTTCCTTCGGCAATCCCGAGCATTGAAGCGATTTCTTTACCCTCCAGTTCCTCTAACTCAAAAAGGACAAAGACTTCTCTATGCTTAAAGCTCAATTGCATTAGCGCTCGATGAACACTCTCTATCATTGCCTTCTGCTCTAGGGTCGCATCCGGCTGCTGCGGCAACAGTGGCACCTCGCCCTGCAGGCGCGACTTAAAATTGGAGAATCTCTTCAGGGTTCGACGCCGACGCAAACACAAATTCGAAGCAATTCCGTAAAGCCACGTGCGGACTGTAGAACGGCCTTCAAATTGGTGACGTTGATTATGAGCCACAACGAACGTTTCCTGCACGAGATCATCCACGTGTGAACCTTCACCAACGAGTCTCAAAATAACTCTGCCAATAAAAGCCCCGTGTTTCTCAAACGCAGTGCCAATATCTTCTCGCGTAAGCGGTTTCGAGTTACGTTCATCAGCCATGAGAGCCACCAAATGGAATTTCAATCCCCAGCAAAGCTCTAAACGCGGGCATGTCTATCACATTCTCTTGATCAAGCGTCACCAACTTATAGGATGTAGGAGAAAACGCTATTTTGGCAATTCCCATCCAACCATTGCCCACCAGACCAATTGCTGTTTCGAGCTCCATCCAGCCAAGTAAGTGTTTTCTCCCTTGAGTAAAACCTCGTCCTGCAATCCCCAATAATCCGGTTTTCGCACGAACCGACGCCTTCCAATGAGGGCGCAAATATTCCCACCCCAAAAAGGTTGAGACCGTGGTATACACAACCGAACCTTCACCGATTGAACGTGGCCAAGCAGACCACACAGATGCCCCCAGTTCAAAAGGAAGAGAGTTCCAGAACTTTCCAGCTACCAGAAACTCGCCT
>CAXGXL010000024.1:0-15363 GCA_964013555.1 uncultured bacterium | reverse complement strand
TTTCACCCAAAACCTTGTGCGGAAATCACCGAGCCCTGTCAAGATCACACACAGAGGCCAACCGCTTAACTTTTTGGGAACTCGCTTGTCGTGAAAGGGGAATCCGTCGGCTATTAGAGTCAGCTTTGAACTGAGACCATGGGGCACACCATGCTCCCAGTTTCTAGACGCACTAAAGTCGCCTAACAAAAAACTGCTATTTGAAACAAAGAGTTAGAAAGAAACGAAGAAAATATACGGCTAGAAACCACCAACTCTTTTTGCCATTGATGCTAGCCCGTCCGAACCCCACTGCTCAGCTCCTCAACAGAAGAACCCGGCTCACAAGCTATTCTCGGTTGGGTTTACCGTCACCAATCCATGCCTCGAGAGCCGCCTGCTGAAGAGTACTGGGTTTCTCAATCTTGCTAAGCTTCCAGGATTGTGTTGGCTTTTTGCCCAAAACCATCGACAAAGTCCTTAGAACACCTCGGCGCGCAATCGTCAGCTCCACCCTATCTCCGGGTCGATAAAGTCCCAAACGATCTTCCCATCCGTCTTCAGAGAGCCGAAATGAATCCAAAGCAATCACCTCATCCTCGGCATTCAAACCAAACTCATAGGCAGGCGTTCCCCTTGGGACCCTTCGCACTCGGAACCGTCCCCCCTCAAAAGACATCTTCGCGCCAACCCATCCGGCGGCTACATCATCAGGGTCCTCATCCTCGGCTTTCTCGCCGCCAAACTCAAGGCCATACCATTTTAAGGCCTCAGAATAATCAAGCTCCCCAACACCATCCACGCTAGCCTCAAAAAACTCCCCAAGCGAACCACCATAAACCTCTTCGGCTGTTTCACGAAAGCTCTCACGAGAAAAACCGCGCTCTGCTGAAAACCGCTCATAGGCAAGACGCATTAGGTCATCCAAATTCTTCTTGCCCTCGGTTGCCTTGCGTATCTTAGCATCCAATAAAAAAGCGATAACTGCCCCCTTGGAGTAATAGCTAACGGTGGTGTTCCAAGTATTCTCATCCTTTCGGTAATACTTGATCCAAGCATCAAATGAACTCATTCCTACCGAGTGAACCTTGCGTCCCGGAGTGGTCTGGACTCGCTCTATCAGCTTTGAAAGCAACTCCAAATACTTATCCTGCCCTACCAGCCCTGCGCGGCGCAGCAGCAAATCATCGTAGTAAGAAGTAAATCCTTCTGACATCCACAGTCCATGAGTGTAGTTCTCGGCTTCGTAATCAAATGGGCCAAGCGCTTCAGGACGCATTCGCTTTACATTCCAGGTGTGAAAAAATTCATGACTAACCAAACCCAACCAACTGATATACTGATCCGGATCTTTCGCTGCGAATCTCTTAACCATCATTAATGTTGAATTCTTGTGCTCGAGCCCCCCACGCACAACGTCAATAACATTCAAAAACGTATAATCTTCATAGGGAACCACTCCCCACAAATCGACTGTTTCCCGAACAATCTTCTCAATATCCTTCGCTGCTTTTTTTCCATCCCACAAACCCTTCTCACCCTGGTTGACTAAGGAATACGAAGTACCATCGACTTCAAACGAATATACCTTCGGCGTACCAATCAGAAATGGCGAATCAACGAGGCTATCGAAATCCTGCGCGAGAAAAATCTTAATTCTTCCTTTATTTCCAACCAATGGCAAACCTGAGTAAGCTCCCCTCCAGGCTGCCGGCAGATCGATTTGGACCTCGTGCTCACGACCCACGCCATCGGGCGCCACTGTCATGAACGTGGCCGCAGGAGAAATAACCGCGAACTCTGAATCCACCCAATTTGATCGAACTGACATCTCCCGGCAATACACCCGATAAGAAACGATACTAACCTCTCCTATATCGGCTGCAATCAGCCATCGATTCTTCGCCGTTTTCCTTACCTTAAGAGCCCTGTCCCCCCTCCCTCTGGCACCTACACCTTCAACGTGTCGTGAATACTCACGAACTAAATAGGAGCCAGGAGTCCACACGGGCATCATCAACTCAAAACCAACGGTTTGAGACGCGGGCAATCTCATCTCAACCTCTAAGTAATGGGTCTGCGGTGCGGGAAACCGCACCAAGTAAGAGATCTTGCCTGGGCCAACGCTCCCGGTTCGCGCACCTGAAGATCTCACAAGCGGTTCTGCTGCGGCCTTCAAATTGGAATCAGGGGGCGAACTAATTTCGGACTCGTAACAATTCGTGAAAAAAATAACGAACCAAAAAGCGAAAATAAACCGGACAATCACAGTGCTCTCCTTATTTAAGTGGCTTACTAACTTGATTTGTCGGGAATGAATACCCCTTGACCACTTTGCCTAAGAAGAGCGAGACAAAAAATGAAAACTCAAGCGCTATTTGCCCTCAAGCTCTGCTTTCGCTTTTTTACGGGCTGCATCAAAGCGCCTCAACAACTCGACATAGCCAAGACCCACCGCCTGAAGAAATGCTCTTTGGTCTTCGTTTTGGAAGGTTATACCTCCAAAATTCCAGCCAGAAGCCCCCTCGGACTCCTCTCCCATTGCAGCCAAATCCTTCCATATCTCTTCTTCATTTCCGGGCTTCCACACCCGAAAAGCTACCTGAGCGGCGTATGTCGTAGAGGTATTTCCAAGAAATGAGCTCGTCGATTTTGGCTTGACCTTAATCAAAGCCGTCCCAATTGCATCCACTCCTAAAGCGTCACAAAGTTCAGTTCGTTGCTCCTTTGAAAGGGAATTCGCATTGAGGGCCCACATCACGTCCTTGGGGTAAAAATCAGAACTTAGACTGCCTAAATTTGTCTGAAACCTAACTACCACGTTCTGACTTTGCACCGCATCGTAAATTGTCCTGTACCCCAGATTAGAAACCAATTCAGAGTATGGGACCACGTCCCAGCCAATGTGCTGCTCAAGAGCCTTTCCTAATTGTTCGTACGCAAAAATAGCATTGTCCTGAGTTCGGTCTCTACTCTTTAGAAACGAAATGTTTATATCTTGCTCGGCCGGTCGCTCAATCGTTGCGGTATAGCCAACTATCGCCAATTTCTTCACTTGCTTCAATTGAGCCAGGTTGACCCCCGGGGCACACGCCGTTCCCAGAAAGATCCCCACTAATAACATCCCCAATTCAACACTACGTTTGTACGCAATTTTTAACACAACCTAACTCCTCTTTAGATCCGAGTTTCCGATGGCACCACTTTAAAGAGTCACCCCATCAAGACAAGGTACTCTCGAATTGTTTCAATAAACTCATTCCACAAACCGGTCACGAATCTCTACCGATGGAATGAGGCATGTCGTTTTCTTGCCAAACCAAGTGTATCTATTGGTGGCAACCATTCTGTAGACTCTATCTCGTAAGAACCTAGGTAAAACAGAAAAAACATAAAGCCCCCCCCAAAGCCCGTTCAATCGTCGGGCTATTCTCAGAGCCGCAGTGGATTCGCAATACCCGATACCATTTTCAATCAATACGATAGAATCAACATCCGTCGTCATTCCAAGTTCATTTAAGCGCCTCCTCCCGTAATCAGACTGCAGAGAGGCAAAGCGAAAATATGCTCGCGAATCCCGCGCAATAATGAAATTCACCGACCAGCTGCAAAGATTGCAAACACCGTCAAAAAGTACAATTCCGTGCTCTTCTGAAGAATCTGGCATTTCGCCAAAATAGAAATAATCCTCCCCGAGCGCAAGCTCCTCCAAAGACTAATTTTCTCCCAACCAAAATGACCGTCCCCAAATCGAGTAAAAGAGAAATCAGATAAAGAGACGCATATCGTCCCCATTGCTTGTCCCCGCGATAATTCCCTATCACGGAAAAAAACTCTTTTTTGGAATAGCCTCCCAAGTAGAAGGAACCTTGCGCCACAGAGTCCAGGCTCTCATTCCCATAAACGCAACCAACGAAAGCCACAAAAGATGTGGACTTGACTCACGCACTGCCACCAATGCAAACGGCAAGAACCCAACCACAAATGACGTTACCATGGAAACCCGTAGAATAGTCCCCATTGTCAATCCGAGAAAATACCCATCTAATGCATATGCAAGACCACCAAAACCAAGAACCCCCAACAACCAAACGCTGTACTTTGACGCCTCCTGAATCACAGGATAATGGTCAGTAAGCATTCCGTAGATTGACTCTGAATTAACAAGGACCAAAAGAGCAAAACCCACTCCAATAGCAAAACTCCATAAGCAATTGAGCTTCAGTAATCGTCGCAAACCATTTTCATTCTTCTCACCCCAAAATACTCCCGCAAGGCTTTCCGTCGCGAATGCGAAACCATCTATAAAATAGGAAGCAACCGAGAGAATCTTTAATACAATGGCATTAGCCGCCAAGATAACTGTTCCCAACCCCGAGCTAAAATTAAGAAATAAGGCAAAGGCTGTTTGCAAAAAGAAACTTCGAATCAAAATATCTACGTTTAGAGTCCATAACGACTTCATCCCTTCCTTATCCCAAAAATACCCAAACGCTTCCTTAAACCGTGCGAGCGAAGTCATTCGGGCCACGAAGCTCAAACCAACAAATGCCATCAAATACTGGCTCAATGCCGTCGCGTAGCCGGCACCGGCGCTTCCCATATCTTGATAGACGATCAGAAAATAATCGAGAACAATATTAGCTCCGTTACCGACAAGAGCCATTACTAGAGCGTAATCACTGCGTTCCTTTCCCAATACCCAGCCCAAAATAACGTAATTGAGTAACGTTGCAGGAGCCCCCAGAATTCGTGCGTCAAAATAAGAACGTCCCGCCTCCTTCACCGTCGCATCACCGGACAAAATTTCAAATCCGACATTGCCAATCACGCCCCGCACGCTAACCAAAAAAATCCCCAGCGTCAGTGCAAACAACGTCCCCCGCATGAGAATGAGATGCAAGTCCATTGCGGACCTCCGACCCACTGCCTGCGCCGTTAAGCCTGTGGTCCCCATTCGCAGAAAACCAAATGTCAAGTAAACGTAGTCAAAGAGAACAGTCCCCAATGCCACGCCAGCGAGGTGCTTAATATTCGGCAGATACCCCAAGAACGCCGTATCTACTAATCCTACTAGGGGAATTGTGAGATTGGATAGAATATTAGGAATAGCGAGCCTAAAGAAACGCTTCCCCACACGATTGGGTGAATCAGTCACGGCCTCATATCAACCGGTCCGCTCTCGAGCCTTCCTCGAATTGTTCATCGAGCATTTGGTATGGAGCATCCAATAATTCGTTAATAGCTTGAGTAGTCCGGTGTGCTGCAATTTCAAACCTCGTTTGAAATTGCTCCGCCTCTTCAGTGAACGGCGTATAGGGCTCTTCAATAACGCAATCTGAGAAATCTTCTTGCATCGTAAGCGGTCTCCCTACTCTATAGACAACATGTCCCGGCTTGGCCCACGGGCTCGCACCTGGGTATAAAGACTCGCTTCCATTACTCCCGACCGGAACAATATCAATCCGGTGACGAAGCGCAAATTGAAATAACCCAGTCTTGGCCGCCAATAACCGAATCGACCGCGTTCCTTGTGGAAAGACAATTATGTTATTATCGCATTCACCTAACGCCTCAAGGGTCCTTGCCTCCACCAACTTCATTAACCGTGTCGTAGAGCGTCGAATGAAAGTACCGTAATCTTCATGGGCCGGATCAAAATCGTCGCGACGGGTTTGCAGCAAAGGCAATACCGACGCAGGAGCCTTTGCATATGCTTCCTTAACGGAAATCGTTCCATCCGTGAAATCCCTCAAGAGGCGATATTCCCTATTACCAAGCTTTCGGTTGAGGACCTTTAGAGCGTCCTGTAAAATAACATAACCTTTGCTAGGCAAGGGGATATTATTACAGTGGTCCAAAAAATAAGCCATCGCACTATTTTGATAATATTTCGCTTTGACCCACGACGTCGTAAACCGTTGATTACCTAGCTTCCACAACTTCCATTGAAACGGCCAATAGTTAAAGCGGTCCGTATGATTGAGGGCAAAAAAAACAGTGCGATCTCTCGGAATATTCTCCAGGCCCTCAATTGTGATGTGGCTTCTAGGCGGAAGTTGGTAGTTAGGCAGCAAAAAAAACCTCGCAACCAAACGCTGCCCTAGCGGGCGCTTGCGCAAGACCAAGTTTCGAAGATGTTCTTCATCAACCACCAGATACTCCTATTGATTCCGTAAGAGGAAAACCATCTACTCGTGCCTGCGCATCGCAACAAGGAAAAAATTGCATCGAAATCCTAAATTCTTCCGATTGGCATCTATAATGAAACCAGTCCTTCATTTCGCTACTCCGACGTGCCCGGCTCTAGCGGCTTCCTGAATAAAGAGCGATCAAATCAAGGATTTGCTTATGCTCAAGAAAAACCAGTCCACTAAAACCAAATGCCTCACCTGATCGCATGTAAACCTGTGCTCCGGGAAAAAAGACACTGGTTCCATCCACTTTAACAATTTCATCCCAAGTAAACGATTTAAAGGAGACTGCTCCTACGATAGTTATTCCACTCAAGTCTAAATGAATCGCAAAATGGTGATAATGGAAGACAACTGCCAAAAAAAAGAGACAAAAAAGCGCGACAGCCCCGTAGGCTTGACTCGCAATCACCACCGACGAAACCAAATCAAGTAAAACCAAGGTGATTCCTGTAACAAGCCAAAAGACAAACGCAAAGACCACCGGTATGCGAAACCCTAGGCGAGGACGAAAAACAATTCCTTCCTGCATTGGGTGAAAAACCCGTTGTTCAGCGTGAACATCCTCAAATGCCCTCCAATCGACACGGCCTGCAGGAACCCCCTTTAATGAACGGTATTTCCTGGAATAAAACCAACTCCGTCGATATCGCTTCCTCATCGATTCCCACCAGCCGAGGTGACGCACATAGACTCATAATAAGATTCACGAGTGAAGCCAACGAAATTCCCGTTATTCGTATCCTCGCTACAGAAACCCTCTACACATTTAGGAAAACCTCCGGTGCTAGTTCGACCACAGACTTGCCCCTGTGTTTTGCAGCCTCTCACACACCTATAACAATGACAGGAAATCATCTAAGAAACACAAGACGCTCTATCCGGACATGCGCCTTGCTTCCCCCTTTCACCGGCTTGACAACAAACTTGGCTATAAAACTTTCAGATACTCGCATTCATCTTAGAAATTCGCAACCAAATAACCTCATCGGTCAGTGCCCGCGCTGGCCGGTAAATCGCCAAAGGAGGGTCTCATTGCCTTGTGAAACGGGCATTCTAGAAAGGGCGATACAAAACGAATAGCAGCACAAAATCCCAAATTCTCACTGAGCCAGCCAAGAACAAACAATAAGGACACATTTGAGTTCACCTAGAGAGAAGGGATAGCATGTCAAGCTAAAGGAGCAGATCGTGACACAAAGTAACTCAGGTACACTGGTAGAACGCTTCTTTCCTGCGAAGCTTGCACCGAGAGGTAAAAAGAGACTCGCTCGGCTCGCTCTCGAAGCCTCCTTTTTCACTTCAATCGCTCTGTACCTCACACTAAAGATAGGCTTTGCCCAACCCGGCTTGGTCAGTGTCTTCTTAATTTCCGCGTCACTATCGAAACGAATTCAATTTCTATTGGATGAAAACCGTACCACTGTCTGGGAGACGAGCTCCTCCAACTGGAGTGCAAATCGACTGACGGCCCTGAGTTTCCTTTCCATTTTCGGGGGCGTTATTGCTGCCTATTTCATCTACTCATTTTCCGTAGGTCTAAAAGATATTCGCACCACTTTTGGTTTCGCTATTGATGCTTCAAATCTTGGGGATGCCTCTCTTCTAACTCGCCAATTTTCATCCTTTGGCCGCATTCTTTCCAACAACTTGTTGGTATTAGTCTGCATCTCTATTTTGGCTTTCGTCTACCGAGCTTACGGCGCCATGCTTGCCCTTGGTTGGAACGCCTGTGTCTGGGCCGCAGCTATAACGACTCTGACACTGCGAACAGCACAAGAGCTTGAAATCGTCTCATCCTACAATCTACTAATCGCCGTAATCGCACTCTTGCCCCATTTAATTATCGAAGGATTCGCATATATTCTCGGCGCACTCTCCGCCATCTATTTATCCCAAGCAATATCGAAATACCCCTTTTCCGACCCACGTTTCCTAAGGGTTACTCAAGCATGCTTTATGCTCTCATTGATAGCCGTCATCACTGTGGTAGTTGGTTCAGGTATAGAGTCCACCCTGGTACCCTATATTTTGGCAAAGCTCGCGCTCGTCTAGTTGACAGCCAAATGCCTAGATGATTTGTCAAACTAAGGAAAAATTAATGAAGTACAATCTCCCAGTTCTCTGCCTGCTTATTTCGTCTGCCCTTAGCTGCGATTCAACACCACCCGAAGCTGAAATCAATCCAATTATCATCGGAGAAGATATAACCACTGAGGTTTTTCGAAATGAGCATATTTACTTTGGTTCCGAAAATCGACGCTCCGTCGACAAGGAAATTTCATTTCCACCGGAGAAATACAGTTACCAAAAAATCATCATGAAATTCTCATTAAATTGCCCAAACGTAGATCGCTGCGATGCTTGGGACCGCAAAGGTTGGCTCGCTCTCGTTGAAAAAGTCGATTCTGAAGAAACCGAAAAAATCATTGAATTTTGGCGTTTTATTACCCCCTATGGCGTTGGTGCCCATTGGGAGTACGATCTAACCGACCTACGCCCCCTTCTAAAAGACAATGTCACCTTTCGAGTCTTTATCGATACTTGGGTGGGCCCAGGACACGAAGCTGGAGACGGTTGGCTGGTTGACGTTGAATTCGAATTCATTGCAGGCACCCCAGACAAAAGACCTATAGCAGTGCTTCCTATCTGGACATCTCATAGTTTTGAATACGGTAATCCTGCCCAGTCTACATGGCCCGCTGCTAGTTCAACCATAACCATTCCAACTTCGGTAACCCAAGCGACGCTCCGGACATTAGTAACCGGTCATGGTCAAGGCAATGCTCAAAATTGCGCTGAATTCTGTGAAAAAGAGCATACCATAAGAGCGGGAACCACGAACTACACAAAAACCATCTGGAGAGATGATTGTGCAGAAACGGCGGTACCTGACCAATTGGGTAATTGGAGATATCCCCGCGCTGGCTGGTGTCCTGGCGCCTACGTCATCCCGTGGGTAGAGGACATAAGTAGGCAGCTAGTCCCTGGAAACAAATTGGAGATTGCCTACAGCGTCGAAGAATACGAAAACACATGTCGACCGGATTCAGAAATGTGCACCGGATGCGTATTTGATACCAGTTGCGAATACAATGACTTCAACCACACCCAACCCAACTACGTTCTCTCTGGCTTGTTAACCCTCTACGAATAGCGACGATTAAATCCAATTGAGCAAACTCGTCCACTTCGACTTTGAAGAGCCGGGCATAGGAGCTTTGATCCACCCGCCGAAGGCCTTTTCAAGGTGTTCTGCCACCTGAATAGTCACACCATCTTGACCACGCTTTGCAATGATTTGGATACCAAGGGGCATTCCTTTGTGGTCCAGCCCCATGGGAACTTGGGTAGCAGGAAACTCCAAAACGTTGAAAATAGCGGTACAAGCTGCATGAAACGGTGTCATCCATGCTAAATTATGATGCGGTGCCACCCTAGTGTAGGGTGGGTGCAAGATAATCCCATTTTCTCCCAGAACGGACTCTAACTCTAACTGAAGTTGGCCACCAAGCGCAGCCATTGCTTTGCTATGAGCTGGAAAGAGTTTAGGAATGAGCTCAGCGGTTGCCATGACGAGTCCGGGAGCAGTGTGAACGGATTGCCTCAGTAGCCAACGACCCCATTCAGCTCCAATCGCGATTCGCTTATCCCCTCCCAAAATCTCTGCGTAGTCCGGTCCATCTGCCTCTGCCAACATGGCACTCCAAATTTCGAATGCCCTCTTAAACCGAGGTTCGTGTAATTGAGCAACTTTAGCCCCACGAGAGGCCAATTCATCAGTGGCCTGCTTGAGCACCCGGTGTACTGTCTTAGACACGGCGAATCGCCCCGCCACCGGCAATGGATAAACTACAAGCTTAGACAAATCGAGCGCTACACGTTTCGGAAGCTCAAAATGATTACTCAACCCCTCCTTTGAATCATCTCCATAGGGCCCCGCAACAACCTTCAATAGTGGCCAAAGATCTCGAGCACTCCGAGCCATAGGACCAGCACACAAATACCTGTCAATCTCTCCACTTCCTGGGGGAAAGTGCCCCTGATTTGGCACGAGCAAACCCGTCGGCTTATGCCCAAAGACACCACAAAATGCGGCAGGAATACGAATCGATCCTCCAACATCCGAACCCATTCCAAATGAAGATGCCCCAACCGCCAAAAGTGCGCCTTCACCACCACTAGACCCTCCAGGCGTTCGCAAAGGATGCCACGGACTCTTGGTTCTTCCGGTTATTGAATTGTACGTTTCCATCCAAAGCCCACCTTCAGGGGCATTCGTAATCGCCATTGGAATGGCCCCTGCTTGGCGAACTCGCTCAACTAGTATGCTATCTTGAACTGCAATCGTTCCCGCTCGTTTTGCCAGAGCTCCCGTATGAGGCATTCCCTTGATTGAAAAGAATTCCTTAATCGTACAAGGAACCCCAATGAAAGGCGGCAATTCATCAATATCGCCAGCACTTTGAATCGTATCTTCCGCTTCTTCAGCTTCTCGCATAGCTTGAGCGAATCGATCCTGAACCACGGCATTCAACTTAGGATTGGATTCCGAAATTCGTTGAATGTACCCTCGCATTAAATCAAGAGGGGATACAACTCCGGCCCGCAGCAACTGAGCCTGAACGATGCTTGGTGCGTCCAAAACATCACGAGATAACACTTGTGTTGATGACATGTATCGCTTCCTATAATCCGAAGACCGAACTTTTCGTCCTTTGAACCCTCGGTCAATAACCTCCATCGCGGCTCGCTCGCCGGACTGGATAGCTCCCTCAAGGTAGCCGGTCCACTCCGTAGCCGTTTCTGTACCCGCAAAGTGGATTCTTCCCACCGGACGGCGTAATTCCTCGAGCTCGCAAGTCAAAAAGTCTGGCTTAACGTTAGCAACCGGGCACCCACCACTAAACTCCTCTGAAAACCAATCCTTCTCAAGGTAGTGCGTAGGATGCAAAGCTTGAGCCCCAAAGCAATCGGCGAAAACATCCAAAACCATTTTCTTACGCTCGCTTTGGGAGAATCTACTAAAGTCGCGGCCAGCCTCTCCCACAGAAAACCCTAAGAGGGCGGGCCCTTGACCGTTGTGACCCGTATTGTCAAAAATGACACTCAAAGGCCCATCACTCATAACCACTTCACCGGAAAACCCCGATTCTCTCCAAAATGGAGAGTCATAGACGGCAATACATTTTATTGTTTGGCCCATAGGCATAGCCGTGATCAATTCTCTTTTTTTCTGCGGGAGTTCCGGCTGAAAATCAATCTTCGATAAAAGAGGTATTGGAACACAAGAAATGACGTAGCTCGCACGAAATGTTCTCTCTCCCGATGCGACAATAACTCCTTCCTCCATTTGTTGGACCAAACGTACTGGTGCTCCAAGCACCAACTCTCCTTTCAAGCTCTCCGCCATTCGAATAGAAGCTCGTTGCACCCCCTCAACAAACCGCTCTTGTTGAGCACCATCTTTAATTTCCACGAGTTTGAGAAAACCACCGCCTGCATTGATATACGCAAGAAAACTCAAAAGAGATATATTTCGAGGCTCTTCCCCAAAAATAACTCGAACCGCCACATCAAAAACAGCCCTGACATCTTCAGAAGGAACCAGCTTTTGTTTGAACTCTTCCAATGACATCTTCTCCCACTTTGAAGCCCCCGGAGCCTGACTCGGACAATTTGGGTCCACAAGTTTTCGAGCAAAATCCAAAAAGACAAGTGCTCCCTGCAATAGAGCTAGATTAGGAATGGAAAACGAAGGGATCTTTGAGTTGTACGTAGACACCCTGCCACTCAAATTTAGTATTTTGCTTCCATCACAATGGGTAGGAAATGTAGCCATTCCCAAATCACGGGCTAATTTCCTTAAGCGCTCCTGACCTGGTCCGATCCACTGAGCACCAAGGTCAAAACACACTCCCTCCACTTCTCGAGTAAGCGTTCGACCTCCTACTCTATTGCGAGCTTCCACGACTCTAACGCTGATCCCCACACTCTCAAGCATTCGGGCCGCGCTAAGGCCCGCAAAGCCTGCCCCAATGATTAAGACATCTGTCAAGGTCGAGTCGGACTCAATCGATTTCTTCGTAGCCGTCGCTGGCATAGTCGCCCCATTTCAATTCTAAAACTCCTCCCGGAGAAACAATAAAAACCACAAACTAGATTCGAAACGAATTCACGCACAAGCGAAAGAAACCATCCATCCTCAGAGCCACTCACATCACAACTTCAACACGCTGCAAAGCAGTTCCCGCAATTCCGACAAGGTAACAGGCTTCCTACAATATCCCTGAATTCCAAATTTAGCGAAATTCTCTTCGCTGATTTCCTCACTAAAACCAGTCAAGATAATTGCAGGAATCTCAATTTGATTCTCACGCAAACTCGCTATCAAGTCCCGACCACTCAACTTAGGCATCGCTTGGTCCGAAATGAGGAGGTCATATGAATCCGCATCATGAACAAGCAGTGTACGAGCTGCCAACGGGTCGTTGCACGTAACCACCTCAAATCCAAAATCCCGAAGAAGCCCCTCCACGGTGCTCAAAATAGGTTGTTCATCGTCCACCAACAAGATTCGCTTCGACTCCAATTCCGACCGAATGATCTTCTCCGGCAAGTGGTTACTCGCTACATCATCGAGGTCAGAGCGACAAAATCCAGGAACTTGCTCTACGGTGGGCCAATAAATAGAAAAACTACTGCCCACCCCAAGGGAACTCTCAACCTCGATAAATCCACCGACCGCGGTGACAATTCCATGAACAGTGGAAAGACCAAGCCCGGTACCTTTCCCAACCTCTTTCGTGGTAAAGAACGGATCGAAAATCCGGGGAAGGTTATCAGATGAGATTCCAGAACCAGTATCGGTTACCTTCAACAAGGCGTGGGGCCCAAGTTTCGCGTGGGGAGAAATCTCTTGTTGCCCGAATTCGAATTCAAGCGCCTCAAGGCTAATGGTCAAAACACCCTTTTCCCCCATGGCATGGTATGCGTTTGTCCCCAAGTTAACCAAGACTTGATGCAATTGTGCTTGCTCGGACAAAACACAGAGCTCTTCCGTGCCTTCATGGAAGACCGTCACCAAATGGATCGTCTTCGGAAGAGTTGTGCGCAAAAGAGCGATTGACTCTCGCAACGCCTCCGCAACTTGAATGGGCGCCTTCTCCAAACTTCTTCGCCTACTAAAAGCAAGAATTTGATCGACCAAAGTCTTTCCGCGAGCAGCACTAATAAGAACCTCGTTCACGAAATCACGATGGGAGGAATCCTCCTCTAGGCGCCGCAACAAACGTTCGCAATTGCCCTGAATGATCCAGAGAATATTATTGAAATCGTGGGCGATCCCTCCAGCCAAGGTTCCAATAGCGAGAACTTTATCTGAATGCCGCAGTCGTGCCTCAAGCTGCAGTCTCTCTTCCGAAACAGAGCGAAGATCTTCAAAGATGGAGAAAAAGTCTTGAATCACCAAATTCAACAGTCGATACAGAGGTTCGAATGCAGAATTGTCACGTTCTATCTCCGTAAGCTCTGGCGGTTCTTGCTCCCACGCAAACTGGGCCAAAATATCACAGAGTCTATCAATATGAACCTGTTGTTCTTCTTTAAATTTCCGAAGCTCTTTCCGTCTCGAAAATGGGATTAAGCTAGCAAGAGTTGATTTATGAATGGGCGGCTTAGATTGCATCAACTCAGAAGCAAGCCAGCCACGGTCCTCAAAGATCTCTTGAATCGCCTCCTCAATGGTATCAACAATCTGAAAATCTCTAAACGAGTCCGGCGAAACTAGTTTAGCCCCCTTAGCCAAGGTAGCCGGAATAGTACCTGCCGCAACAAATGCCTTCTTATACCGTCCCTGATTCGCCTGATGATAGAGCTTTGATTTTCTTCTCGCACCGAGCGTGAATCTCTTAACTTGGGACGAATCCACAATTGAAAAGAAATCTCCGCGCCGCAGTCCAAACTCTTCAATAACGTCGTCCATCCGGTTGTGTCCGATTGCCACAACACTTTCGTCTACGTACCCACTGGGTCGTAAGTGCAAACAACAGCCCTCGATGATATTTCCGACAACCTCGGCATCAAGCCCTTCTGCCGTTCTCAGCTTTTTGTTCTCGAACTCCACAACTCGCAATGTATAGGGACCAATAGACATGGTCTCTTTCTTCTCAAGCCATTTCTCGGCAAAACGCGGATTGAGTTTGGAGATAGGGCACACAAAATCAGAAACTTCATAGTCTGCCAGTGTCAGTTCTTTAATACGAGTAAGCGCTTCGTCGAAACTCGCAGTAAATACAAGCCGGGCCGACGGTTCAGACAAGAGCTGAATATTCAATGCCATCCTATATCGAAAATGAGCCTTTATTACGAAAATAAAGAGCTTCTTGGAATGAGTGCCCAAGATTTGGAGTAGCTTCCTGCGATGTTCCGAGGTGAAAGCTCCCCCCTCCGAAAAATCAATGATCAACTTAATTCGCCGGGAACTCCCACTTCCCCCCTTGACAATCAATTGTTCTATAGCTTCCAACTGACAAGACAAATCACCGGGAGTGTCAGAGCCTCGAAACGAAACCGACCAAATATCTTCCGCCACACGGTTTAGGTGGTTAGCAGAATTTTGAGATTCTGAAATCATCGCCCGAATACCCCAAGTCCAGTTTTAACCCCAAATAGCTTCTACGCATTTTGTCTCATGAGCTCAATAAGCCGACAAAACTCTCAGTTATCGAAACGTTCTAGATCCTCAAAAAGGTATTCCAATCCATTGGTTCTAATCTCATAAACCGTCGACAATTGAGCCCCCAGCTTCCCCGCAGGAAAACCCTTTTGACTAAACCAAACCAAATAGGCTTCCGGTAAATGAAGCAAATGCCGACCTCGGTATTTTCCGAAAGGCATTCGTGCACTTAACAACTCAGTTATAAACTCCGGGTCCCAGCTGAGCTCTGCTCTCTCTTCTTCGACCATTTTGAGTTCGTACTCATAAAGTAGTTGGGAATCAACACCCCAAATAGCTTTGGCGCCCCTTAAGTGGGAAGGTCATAGCTCGGTCACAAATCACCACTAGCTCACCTCGAGCGCCTTCGAACCCCTACTATTTCAGAGCTTTAGACGCTCTCCGATTACTTCGCCTCAGGTGCCTTGGCAAGGGGCTATTTCCATACGTGCCCCCTTTCAAAAGCTCTTGGAA
>CAXGXL010000023.1:0-15476 GCA_964013555.1 uncultured bacterium | reverse complement strand
GGAATGGACATCAAAGGGCACTTTCCCAAGTCCCTGGGCAAAATCCGTGTGAAAAACAACCCCTGCCTCACTGCAGATCCGGCCAATAGCCTGCAAATCTTGAACCGTACCTATTTCGTTATTCACCCCCATCACCGATACCGCGGCGGTACCAGAACCGATTGTATCCGCCACGGCTTGCGGATCTAGTATGCCCTCCGAATCAACATCGAGCACCGAAATATGGGCCCCTTGGGCCTCCAATTCCTTGACACAATCCAAAACAGCTTTGTGTTCGGTGGCTTGGGTAATCAAATGATTCCGAGCTCTACCATGAGCTCGATAAAGGCCTAGAAGTGCAAGGTTATTGGACTCTGTGGCCCCACTGGTAAAAACAATCTCTCTAGCCGTAGCGCCGATAAGCTTGGCTACGTGCCCACGAGCCACCTCTACCGCCTCTTCTGCCTTCCAGCCAAAAACGTGACTTCTACTAGACGCGTTGCCAAAATCGCCCTTCAAATACGGCAACATCGCGTCAAGGACTCGCGGATCGAGAGCCGTAGTCGCATGGTTGTCCATATAAATAGGAAAATTCATTAGAAACCTGAGTCCTTGCAGACTTCCCGCCCAATAACAATGCGTTGAACCTCCGAGGTACCTTCGTAAATCTGAGTCACCCGGCAATCGCGATAATGACGAGCAACTGGAAACTCCTCGATATAGCCGTAACCACCAAATATCTGGACGGCTTCACGGACAGCGCGATTAGCCGCCTCTGTCGCAAAAACCTTTGCCATTGCTGCCTCTCGGCTAAACTGCTTTCCCGACTCTTTAAGAGAAGCGGCTCGAAGAGTTAGAAGCCACCCAGCCTCTAGCTCTGTGGCCATATCCGCCAATTTGAATTGAATGGCTTGAAATTGGTCCAGTGTCTTCCCAAATTGTTTTCTCTCGAGCGCGTAGCTACGAACTTCATCCATCGCCGCGCCAGCTATGCCCAAAGCTTGCGCGCTTATACCAATGCGCCCACCATCGAGTGCTCTCATCGCGATTTTGAAACCCTCGCCTTCTTTGCCCAACATGCTCGAAGAAGGAACCCGCACATCAACAAAGCTCAACGCCACCGTGTGCGAAGCACGGAGACCCATTTTTTCCTCGGGCTTACCCGCCGTGAGGCCTGGCGCATCACACGAGACCAAAAAGCAAGAAATTCCCCTCGGACCGGGCTCACCGGTACGGGCCCAAACCACGATAACCCCCGCTTGGTCACCGGTTGTAATCCACAATTTTTCGCCATTAATGACCCATGAGTCGCCGTCACGCCGCGCTGTGGTCTTCAATGATCCAGCATCAGACCCCGCACTGGGTTCACTAAGAGCAAAAGCCCCACCAAAGTACTCTCCAGAAGTTAATTTAGGGATATGCCCCTTTTGTTGCTCCGGTGTTCCAAAGTGCTGAATAACCTCACCCACCATATTGGTGACCGCCATGGTCACTGCTACCGAAGCATCTCCTTTTGCCACTTCACGGAGGGCGAGTGCATAGGAGACCGCACCGAGTTCCGCCCCGCCCAAAGCCTCAGGAAGGTTCACCCCCAAGAGCCCCAGATCCCCCAACTCCTTTATGGTCGCATGGGATATACAATGATTTTGTTCGCGTGCGTGCGCAAACGGCGCCAAACGCTCCTTAGAGAATCGGCGGGTCGATTCCCGGAGAATCGTCTGGGTTTCCGAAAGGCCTAGATTCACAACTTAGCTATCCGCAAGTACACCGCGCGCAATTACGATACGTTGAATCTCGCTGGTGCCTTCGTAAATTTCAGTTATCCGCGCATCCCGCAAATGGCGCTCTGCAGGATAATCCTTGCAGTAGCCATAGCCGCCGTACACCTGAAGAGCCTGATTAGTAACCCGCTGACTCATCTCGCTAGCGTAGAGCTTGGCCATCGCCGCAGCTTGACCGTAACTTTCTCCTTGGTCCTTTAGAAGCGCCGCCCGCCAAATAAGCAAACGAGCCGCGTCAATCTCTGTTGCCATATCAGCCAATTTGAATTGAATGGCTTGATGTTTCGAGATCGGACGCCCGAAAGAGCTACGCTCGAGGGAATAATCCCTCGCCTCTTCAAAGGCCTGCCTCGCTATCCCCAAGGCCTGCGCGGCGATGCCAATTCGTCCTCCATCAAGAGTCGTCATTGCTATCTTAAAACCGTCGCCTGGGTTACCTAAAAGCGCTTCTGGCCCGACCCGAACCTCGTCGAAGTGAATCTGACTGGTACTTGAACCCTTAATGCCCAATTTATCTTCATTTTTGGCGACGCTATAACCCGCGGTGTCGGCGGGAATAAGGTAGGCATTAATCCCTTTAACTCCCTTATCGGGCTCTCCCATAGCGAAGGCCACAATCACCTTAGCTTCAGCGCCATTTGTGATAAAATTTTTGGCACCATTAATGACCCAGCCATCACCATCGCGCACCGCTGTTGTTTTTTGAGCTGCCGCATCAGAGCCAGTGCCTGGTTCCGATAGCCCGTAGGCTCCCATGATTTCGCCCCGAGCCAATGGCTTTAACCACCGTTCTTTTTGTTCGTCGGTCCCAAAACGCCTAATGGGGTCGCCAGCCAAAGAGTTGTTTACGCTCATAATGACCCCACAACTAGCGCATGCTGCCGAAACTTCCTCTGCCGCCAAAGCATAAGAGACGTTATCCATCCCCGAGCCGCCCCACTTTTCGGGAACAGCTATCCCCATAAGCCCTAACTCACTCATTCGGTTGACTTGGTCCCACGGAAACGCACCAGCTTCATCTATAGCCGCGGCAAAAGGCAAAATCTCTTGCTTTGCCATTGCCCTAACCGAATCCCTGAGCATCGCTTGTTCTTCACTTAGATTGAATTCCATTCTAAAGTCCTTTGTGGCCTAGTTTCCGTTAAACGAGGGCTGGCGCTTTTCTAGAAAAGCCGAAGTGCCCTCTCGCATATCGTCTGTATTAAAGAGTCTCCCGAAAGCCTTCTGCTCATGAACGGATGCGCTCATTATATCCGTATCTAATCCACTAACCATGGAGTTTTTGCATGCGCGAACCGCTACTCTCCCCCTGCTTTCGATGGTCTTGGCGATCTTCATGACCTCATCATAGAGCTCTTCAGCTGGGAAAACCGCATGAACGAGGCCAACGGCCTTAGCCTCTTGCGCAGAATAAACATTTCCAGTGAAGATCCACTCGCTCGCCGCAGCCAAACCTATCTTACGAGGAAGCCGCACACTCCCTCCAAACCCGGGCATCAACCCTAGAGTAACCTCCGGCTGCCCCATTTTAGCATTGGAAGCGGCGTAAAGAATATCACAAGCCAAAGCGACCTCGCATCCACCGCCTAGAGCAAAGCCATTAATAACTCCGAGAACAGGTGCTGGAAAGTCCTCTATAGCTTTGAGAACACGATGTCCCTTTTCAGCAAAGGCTTGAGCTTGTTCGGCGGTATATTTATTCATTGAAGCAATATCTGCACCTGCCGCAAAAGCTCGTTCACCAGCTCCCCTTATTAAAACACATGCAATACTGGGGTCCTTCCCTAAGGCTTCGAAAACTATCCCCAGCTCGTCAAGCATCTCTTCATTTATTGCATTGAGCGCTTTCGGCCGAGAAAGCACAACCGTTACAATCCCTCCTTCTCGCTGAATCTCGACAACCTCTAGACTGTCCAGTTCATTCATAACCTGTACTCCTCTTGAAATGGATGACCCATGTACCTGCAACCGCTACCCAGTGCGTAAGCGATGTACCACAATCAGGCTCATAAGAACCCTTGGGGTCGGTGTCAAGAGAGGTTAGCTCTACCTTCACCGAAACTACGACTCCCCTAAAATCTCGTTCAACCGGTTGTAAACGCGCCGTTTTTTGATGCCCTTTAAAGCCGAAACGGCACTGGCCGCGTCGCGAGGAGAAAGTCCAGCCTTCAAAACCGCGTTGATAGCCTCGTCCAGTTCCTCTTCCCCGGCATCTTGCCCTTTTTTTTCTTCCTCGTTTGGACCAATCACCACCGTCACTTCCCCTCTAATCTCAGGCCCTTCAGAGGCCCAAGTAGCTAGCTCTGCAACGCTCCCCCGCACCAATTCTTCGTGCAATTTTGTCAATTCCCGGGCCACCAAGGCGCGCCTGCTCGGAGCAATTGCTGCCAGCTCCCTGAGTGTTCTCCCAAGCCGCTTCGGAGATTCATAAAAAACCCCCAATCCACTTTGAGTAGCTAAATCATGAAGCTTGGAAGTGCGAGCCGCTCCCTTCACGGGAAGAAAACCCACAAAGCGCACCTCCGTCGACGACTCCCGAAATCCTGCCACACTCAATGCCGCCGCAAGCGCACTTACACCAGGTATGGGGGTTACTCGAAAACCCGCCTGCGCCGCGGCAGCCACGATTTCTGATCCAGGATCACAAATTGCTGGTGTTCCCGCATCGGACACCAAGGCAAGGCTGAGACCTTCCTCAAGCGCACTGAGCACTTCTGCCTCACGCCCCTTCTCATTGTGTTCATGCAAGCTCTTAATGGCAGCACTTGACCCGATGTGGTTTAAGAGAACCCTAGTCCGCCGGGTGTCCTCCGCATAGACCCGGTCTGCTTTCGTTAGGACGTCGCAAGCCCGCTGAGTTAGGTCCCCCAAATTCCCCAATGGCGTTGCCACCACATGCAACGTGCCTCGCTCGAGTTCGGTTGCGTTCATGCCTCGAAAGCTTCTTTCACCAACTTAAACGTCATTGTTTCACCGAATAGAACTCCAACCGCGTCAAAGCGAGTCGGCCTATTCACAGGCCCCATATCATGAATAAAATGCTTCGCTGCACGAATAATTCTTCGAATTTTTTGCGGACCAATCGTCTCAAGGGGATGTCCATAAACCTCATTTTCTCTGGCCCTTACTTCCACAAAAACCAGAGTTCCCGAGTCCAGCGCAATGATATCAATTTCGCCGTCCGGGCATCGATAGTTGCGTACCAAAATCTCATAGCCCATACCCTCTAAATACAACGCAGCCCTCTCTTCGGCCCAATCTCCCCTTGCTTTCGTATTTTGGAGTACTGACATCGCCCCCTCCCACCACAAACAAAAACGCCGGAATTTATCTCAACGAGACAAACTCCGGCGTTATTCGAATTATAGTTCACTGCCTACGCGTTCGCAGAAGAAGCACCCTTCTTTTTTCTGCCTTGGTGGCGCGCACTATCGCGCGACTTGAGACGTGCTTTCTTCCCGGTAAGGTTTCGCAAGTAGTACAGACGAGCTCGCCGAACTTTTCCTTGGTGTACAACTTCAACCTTGGTCACGTTAGGCGACTGCAATGGGAACACACGCTCGACGCCAGTACCGAAAGACATCTTTCGAACCGTAAATGACTTGTTTACACCGCCACCCGCAATACGAATAACCACGCCTTCAAAAATCTGAATACGTTGTTTCTCGCCTTCTTTAATACGGACGTGAACTTTAACGGTGTCACCAGGTCGGAAGTCCAACTCTCGTGAAATTTGTTCTGCTTCGATTTTTTCTAAGATTCCCATAGCTAGCTCCAAACAGCCGAGCGCCTTAGGCACTGCTGAGTTAAGATCACATCTAGCGGACCGGCAGAGTGTCTAGCTCCTAGTCATAGTTGCGAAGGCTGCAGCAGTTAGCACAAGAAAAAGAGATGTGGCAAGGGCATTTAGAGAAAAACGCTAGCACAAATTTCATTTGGCCGGGGATTCCTCTCGATGAAGATCTGGGCGCAACAACCGGGTGAGTTTGCTCCCTTGGTCTTTACGCCATTGCTGAATCGCGCCATGATTACCAGACAAAAGAACCTCAGGAACAGCCGCGCCCTCATAGAGGGCTGGGCGCGTGTAATGAGGGTATTCTAACCCGCCGGAACTAAAGGATTCTTCTTCTATCGAATCAGCATTTCCCAGCACACCGGGAAGCAGTCGAACGATAGAATCAACCATACACCAAGCGGCCGGATCCCCTGCCGACAAAACCATATCCCCAATAGACAAATCCATGTCGATGTACTGCCGTACCCGTTCATCGACCCCCTCGTACCTACCGCAAATTAAAGTAATTCCTTCACCTCGGGCCATCTCACGAGCAATTTCTTGGTCAAATCGCCTACCCCGTGGGGAAAGAAGGGCTACCGGGGCGCCGCACCGCTTCTTGGCCTCGGCGATCGCTCGATGCAAGGGTTCAACCTTCAAGACCATACCAGCCCCGCCACCAAACGGAGCGTCATCTATTTTTCGATGCACTCCATGCCCAAAACCACGTAAATCTATGATATCCAAGCGGGCCACCCCCTCTTCGAACGCTCGACCCACCAAACCCGATTCCGCTCCCAATAAGGACGGCCAAAGGTTCGGCACTAACGTAATAATCTGAGCGTGAAACATAGAATCAGTCCTCCCAAAGTCCTTCGGGTACCCGAACAGTGAGGCGATTCTTCAACCGGTCAAACAAACGTACCAATTGGGGAACTGCCGGTAAGAAATGTTCCGAGTCGTCCTTAGAAATCCTGAGAAGAATTTGTCCGCCATTGTCGAGTAGTTCGTCCACCGTCCCCAAAAACTCATCAGACTCGTTAAAAACACTCGCCCCAATGAACTCGAAAAAATAGTATTCTCCCTGCCCAAGTGCCGGCAACGCCTCTCGCGGAATTTGAACAACTGCCCCTTTAAGCGCTTCAGCCTTGCTTCGGTCCCCCACCTCTTCAAGAGCCAAAAGATATGCTTGGTGAATCTCTCGAACAAAGCCAACTGTGTAAAGCTTTGCCTCTCCGCTACGCAAAACCACTCGTACCTTCTCTAGGCTCTCGGGAAAAGCAAACTCGGATTGAGGAATTAAACGCAGCTCTCCGCGCACGCCATGCGCTTTGAGTATGAAACCGTATTGAATCCAAACGTTGGTGTCCGGCATAGAATCAACCGGGTATTCGATTAATCGATGATTTCGAGGTGAGCTTCATTCTCCTCACCTGCAGCTGCTGCCAGAATCGTTCGCAGCGCATTTGCCGTTCGGCCTTTTCGCCCAATTATTTTACCGCGGTCTTCAGCATTCACGTAAAGCTCGTAGTTATTAGAATCGTCAATGCGTTGTACGCTAACGCCGTCGGGATCGTCTACCAAGGCTTTAGCGATGTACTCGATTAGGTCTTCCATTAATTGTGCTCTCTGCCTGCCAGGCATTCCACCTAGCCACGAAACAAAAAATAAGGCTTCTTAGAGAATTCCCGCTCGGCGAAGTAACTTCTTACAAGTTGCCGATTGAGTTGCTCCATTTGCTAACCATTTCTTAGCTTTTTCTTCGTCGACCTTTAACTCAGTCGGCCCCATTGGGTTGTATGTCCCCAATTTTTCGAGATAGCGACCATCGCGAGAAAACCGCGAATCTGCTGCAACAATGTGATAAAAAGGCCGATGGGTCTGTCCGCGTCGTGCTAAACGAATAGTAACTGCCACGCTTTAACTCCTCTACTATAATTGGCTGGCCGCTATACCATCTAGCGCCCCGCCCTTGTCAACATATTATTCTAAGAGAAAATAGCTCGGTAATTTAAACCGGTCGGTGTTTAATTTAGGTTCATGGGGCTCAAAAGCTAACAAACCATTAGTGCCCGCGTAAGTAACGAATACAATTGGGTCTTTTTCTACACCCCGGTGGTCACTCACCAGTACCGAACTCGGCAATCGCCCAGCCGTACCATTAAAAACATCTACGCCCTGATCCCGAACAAGCCTCAAGCCACTCCGAAGCAAAAACGAATTTGTATCGTTACTTCCGTGGCGATGCTCATCGAAATTCTTATCTTCGAGCCGGAAGCCAAAAGTATTGTTGATCGGCTCAATTATCGCATTGGAGTTTAAAGTCACCGAATTTCCGACTGACCGTCGAAATGCACTCTGTGGTGCGCTCCTAAGCAAGCCCTCACGGGTGTATCGCTGGCAAGAAGCTACCTCTGAGTCTACTCCCACCCCTGGGTGTTTCGAGTCGAAAAGAAGCCCCTCCATCAACCCCGTATCTCCCCCAGGACCAAAACGCTCCCCAGGCTTAAGGCGATAACTCGCACCCGACGACGAAGTCACTATGAACGCATCTCCAGCCCGAATCCTATACCCAATTCTGCCCCCACCCCGAAAACACTCCGTCGGCAATGGGGACTCTAATTCAAGTATCGGGTTCGAAATAGTGGGAGACTTGGTAATGCGTCGCTCGAGCGCACATAAGGAATCCAAATTATCCCCAAGGGCAGCCTGACATTCAGGAGAATCCCACAATAAGTCGGTGGTAATCTCGAGAATATCTCCAACTTCGATTTTGTCTGAGAACTTCCCTAAGTTCATACCAACATCCAAAAAGTTGCCATTTTCTGTGACTTCCCCACCGTCATCCTGAACCAACTCCGCAGAGGCAAAGCCCTCCCAAGCAAACGTCATTTGCACCGATTGGCCGCTGCCGTTCATATTAACGACCCCAAAATTCACTTGTTCGTCACCACCCAAATCACTTTGATCAGACTCAAGGGACGACAAGCACTCAAACCGATTTCGGTCGGGGAAATTGGGACATTCGTCAATGAGCTCTTTAAGTAAACCAGCATTCTCACTGATATCCGTAGCCGATAAAATAGAGTCTCCCAAAACACTTAACGTAGACTCGCGACACCACCCAAACGAAACCAACTCCGGAACAAACTCCCTAGGTAGGGCCGTTACGCTCTCGTCACTAGCCAATTTCAAACCCAAATAGACAATCCCGCCGTCCGCGGTTCCCACCAACGCATACTCACTGTAAGACCGAGTTTCAGTACTCGTCACCACAGACAAGCCGTCCGAGTTAGTCGACACAGCGCTCGGGCATGGTACCGTTAGCGACGGTTCTAAATTGCTTTCACCTAGGGTCACGATTTGCGTCGGGGTTCCCCCCAAAAAGATCCCTGGATAGCTTGTTCCCAAACCCAAGCCTTCCTCCTCAACACAGATGGCCGCCGCCCCTGGGTGGGCTCCTTGACAAGCTTCCTCTTGAATACCGGAGTCGGCTGAGCAGGAATTCAAACACGATAAACTAGGTGCACCATGAGCATTCAGGTCGACCTCCGTGATCGGATTCCCCTCTGCTTTCAAATCAAATACCACTAGGTCCTGTAATTTGGGGCGTCCCGCTATGAGGTACCGGTCATCCTTCGATACCGCGAGACTCCCAACAACAGAGCTCGTGTCCGTAGAAGAACGAAAGGCGAGTTCCCCGTCGGCCCCAAGAGAAAAAACGTGAATCTCCGAACGAGTCGCGTCCGCCGCGAAAATGGACTTAAAGTCAGAACTAGCAGCAAGTTTTGACGGGTAAGCTCCCTCCACGGCTATGCTTGCTTTTTCCTTCAAGACGGGTCGCCCCTCAGAGCCCATGAAAAGCTCAATCCTAGACACCGTCCCCAAATCACGCAAAGCCACGAAAAATTCTCCGAAGCACCCAGCACCACAGTCCTCTCGGCCGGCAATAAAATCCGAAGGCAAATAACCGGGCTGTGAAGGAAATGGGATCGGGTTTCCCACTAGCACAAAACTCTCCGCATCAATTAAATGGAATACGCGATTGGCACTATCAACCACAACAACAAAGCTCCCATCGGGGGTCGCCTGCATATGGCTAGGAAAACCTACTTCGTCTCCGATAGGGATCTCCAGGGGAAAATAGATCAACTGGCTCTCGACAAATTGCATTTCGTCAAGTTCGTCCCCCAACCACAACGCCTGGACGGTACTAGTGCCCCCATTCGCAACAAAAAGCCGATCGTGATTTGAGCCTGCTAGCACCAACGCCGACGGCGCACTGAATGTAGCATCCACCAAGGCTACCGAATTGTCGCACCCCATCCCACAGAGTGCAGCGATGAAAAAACACACTAGCGATCGATTTGTCATCGCTTCCCTCATTTCAATACCGTCAATAATTTGAACTCGCTCGAATCTGCACCACTAACATCGAGAACGCTTAGAGAGTGTCCAAAGAAATTTGCAACAACCAAACGGCCACAATACGTGCCCGCCCCCAGAGATTCAGTACAGTCCAAGGTACTTAGAGCATAAGGCCCGTCACCTATTCCCAATTCGCTCCCTAAAACCCCCTCCACCAAGAGGGACTCCCCTCGCCGCGATAGCACCACAACCTCATCAGATTCAAAGTTCGCCACAAACAATCGTTCTCCTTGAGGTGAACTGAGTAAAGAAAGTCCGCTCGGAACGCCATCAAGCGAAAGAGTATCTAATAACTGAACAACGGGTTCTTCTAACCGAGTATAGCTGCCATCCTCTTCAAGAACCAAGCGACTTGCCATTGTGAGCTCCACAAGAGCTATCAGCCCTGGCCCATTGACCGCAACATAAGCAAATGTTCGGGTTGCAGTTCCATCCTCTTGCTTAGGGGAAAACACAACATCCACCAGGTCACTGCCGGCCGCTGCCGTACCGATGCTAAAGCGCTGGTAATCTTCCTCTTCTTCATCGCCTTGGGCTTTCAGACCAATGGTGTAGAGATATGAACGTTGACTGGCCGTACCCACAAGATAGTCGGGATAGCCTGGCAAAAGTGCTAGGGACTGGACTCCGCCCGACGTCCCACCGCCCAGGGAATACGACGTAGCGTCTCCAAGTCCACCATTTGGCTTCAAATCCACCAAGAGCAAATGCTCGAAACTAACGAATCCCACCGCAAGTTTGGATTTCCCATTTTGCTCAAAAAACTCCATGGCAAATGGATCTCGGACATTATCCGGATCGATATCTTCCCCGCTGCGTTCCACTAGGTCAGAGAGTCTATAGATATGTTCCCGATCGCAATCCGTCGCTTGCTCTACAGCATTCAAACCGCTCTTATTAGCACGGTCACCGCATTCTAAACTCTGCAAGCTACCGCCCTGAGTATTTAACCTTAAATGCGAAATTGCCCCTGAACCACGATGGCTAACCATTAAATTCGCAGGGTTCGTCGCATCGTCGACTCTTAACTCCCCACCAAGAGACAAGACCCGGAGCTGGCCACCGTCTGACCTTGACAAAGCATTCCCCCCGCCAGGCTGAGACAGGTCCACAACCGAGACCCAGCCCGCATTGTAACGCTGGTCAAAATTGGAGTTGAGGATATAAACAAAACGACCATGAGAAGTAGCCAGATTGATTGGGTAATACAAACCACTGTCTGGAGGATTCTCGCCAGTCAACTCGCTGGTACAGCCACCGCTGGTCATAGCTGCCCCTGCCATTGCTGCGGCACCGAAGAGGCAACCAAGCAATTTTGGAAAGAACAATGGTTTGTCAAACATACAATTACCTCTCAATGATTGTTACGCGACGAGGGCCATACCCCAAAACAAGTTGAAGAACAATGAAGGGAACCCAGGGATTTCATCCTTCCCGTGATTAGCCCGACTTCGTCGCGTCTTCGTTTGCACCAATAGCAGCCTGTGCTGCCGCTAGCCGAGCAACAGGGAGACGGTAAGGAGAGCAACTCACGTAGTCTAGTCCCTTAGCGGCGAAGAAATGAACCGAAGCAGCATCACCTCCATGTTCGCCACAAATCCCAACCTTCAATTCGGTTCGAGTTTGTCTGCCAAGCCGGGTTCCCATTTCCACCAACCGGCCTACCCCCTCCACGTCGATACTCGCGAAGGGGTCCGACCCTAAAATATTACTTTCCAGATAGCCCTGTAAAAAGCTCCCGGAATCATCCCGCGACAATCCCATCGTAGTTTGGGTCAAGTCATTGGTCCCAAAACTAAAGAAATCTGCGTGTAGGGCAATTTGGTCAGCGACAAGTGCTGCCCGGGGTAACTCAATCATAGTCCCCACCAAATAGCTTACGTGCTTCCCCCTCCGCTCGAAGACGGCTTTAGCTATCTCCTCAATTTGAGTGCGAAGCTTCAAGAGCTCCAAGGGCTCCATCACCAAGGGAACCATTATTTCCGGCTGAACGGCACACCCTTCCGAAGCGACCGTAACAGCTGCGTTTAATAAGGCACGAACCTGCATATCGACTATTTCAGGGTACGATAAGCTCAGCCGACACCCACGGTGGCCCAGCATAGGGTTGAACTCATGCAAGGAGTCCGCCTTCTCACGAAGTACCTTGGGGGACACTCCCATTTCCTGAGCAATCGCACCTATCTCTTGGTCCGAGTGAGGCAAAAACTCATGCAGCGGTGGGTCCAAAAGCCGAACCGTCACTGGGCGCCCTGCCATGATTCGAAAAATCTGTTCAAAATCTCCCTGTTGCATGGGCTCGAGTTTATCCAAAGCGCTGCGGCGTTCGCTCTTTGTGTCCGACAGAATCATCTGCCTCATTGCCAACACCCTATCCGGCGCGAAAAACATGTGCTCCGTTCGGCACAACCCAATCCCTTCGGCCCCCAGACGAACCGCAGCGGCAGCATCTTCGGGAGTATCGGCATTGGCTCGTATTCGAAGATCTCTTAGCGAATCAACCCACCCCATAAAGGTGGAAAAATCATCGGAGAGCTCGGCCTGTATTGTCTGCACGCGTCCCAAAAAGACCTCTCCCGAGCTTCCATCGATGGTGATCTCTTCTCCTTCTCGAATCAAGAACTCCTCGTCGCCCCTTTTGATGAGGATACGCGTGGCTTTCTCTACTAAGGTCAACGCCTGACAGCCTGCTACACAGGGTCTTCCCATCCCACGAGCGACGACGGCAGCATGAGACGTCATTCCTCCTGTGCTGGTAAGAATCCCTTTGGCCGCATTCATACCATGAATATCTTCGGGACTCGTCTCTTTTCTAACTAGAATGAGGTCATGCCCCTGGGCTGCAAGCCGCTCAGCTTCATCCGGGCTAATAACAACTTTACCACTCGCCGCCCCTGGAGATGCCGGTAGTCCCGAGGCAAGAAGGGTCTTCGTTGCTTTTGGATCTATTTGCGGATGCAGCAATTGGTCGATCTGCTCTGGACTTACTCGCATCACCGCTTCGGCTCTCGAAATAAGTCCCTCATCAACCATCTCAACGGCACTTCGCAAAGCCGCACGAGCGGTCCGTTTAGCAGCTCGAGTCTGAAGCAAATAAAGCTCCCCCTCCTGGATGGTAAATTCAATGTCCTGAATATCTCGAAAGTGCAGCTCAAGCCGCCCCATCAACTCAAGCAATTGCCGAAACGTCTCAGGCAATGCTTCCTCTAAGGATCCGACCTCAGCCGTTGCGATGCTTTTTCCAGCTCGATGAACGGGACCAGGGGTTCGAATTCCGGCAACCACGTCTTCTCCCTGCGCATCCGGCAACCACTCGCCGAATACCTGCCGCTCACCAGTCCCCGGATCTCGAGAAAAAGCAACGCCCGTTGCGGAATTGCTTCCAAAGTTTCCGAAAACCATGGCCTGAATGTTAGCAGCCGTCCCCCAACCTTCAGGAATATTATTGATCCGCCGATACACCACTGCCCGCTTGGTGTTCCAACTACCGAAAACTGCCGCAATGGCCCGATTCAACTGTTCTCTAGGATCTTGGGGGAAAGGAAAGCCTGCTCGGTCTCTAAAAACCTCTTTCAGCTGAGCGATAAGCGTCTCAAGATGCTCTTCACGAAGCTCGGAATCCAAAGCAAAACCAAATTGTTCTTTTAATGCGCTAAGAGGACCTTCAAAGCAATCTCGAGGGATATCGCACACCACATCGCCGTACATTTGAATGAGTCGCCGGTAAGAGTCCAATGCAAAGCGCCGGTTCCCGCTAACCTGGGCAAGTCCCTCCACAGTAAGATCCGTTATCCCTAGGTTCAACACGGTGTCCATCATACCTGGCATCGATTTGGGAGCACCTGAACGGACCGAAAGAAGCAAAGGCTTGGCCGGATCACCAAACACGGGACCATTCAACTCTTGCTCTATGAAAGTAACGCCTTCACTAATAGCATTGAGTACGTTTGGGGTTAATTGCTCGCTTGCATCGTAGTAACTCGCACACAAACTCGTAGGAAGGGTAAAACCCGGTGGGACCGGAATCCCCAAGGAACACATCTCCGCCAAATTGGCACCTTTGCCCCCCAGGGCTTCTCGCATATCGCGATTTCCATCTGCATAACCACGTCTAAATCCGTACCATAGCTTCATGCTACGGCTTATGACACCGGTTTGATACCACGTCAATTGAACTAAAAACTCGGCACGCAATTGATTTTAGCCCCAGATGGTCGAGGCCAGAGATCTAAGCTAGGCTAGTCATCTCCAAGGAATAGGATCGATCTGTCGACTTCTATTTCTAAGTTTTCGCCTTTCAAATTCTTGGACCCATGATTTCCGCAGATCCCCTTCGAGCTGAACCGGAACAAGCGTCTCGGGGTAATATGGCAGAGCCTTCCTTCTTCTTAGGGGCTTTCGCAGCCACGCCCGCGGCTCTTGAACCCGAAGGACATCCACCAAACGAGTTGCCCCACCGGCTCCAATCTGAGCCTTCTCACAGAACTTCAATCGATGTTGATTTGTCGGCCAAGAACCAAAGTTACTTCGAATGAGGCTTAGAGCATCTTCATAAGTTAAGTTCTTTTTCTTCGCCAAGGCCAACTCTTTGCGGCTCATTGGCATTCGCAAGCCACCCCAATCGTCTCGGACCCCCGATTGAGAAAGCCAAACTACTGCCTTTTGATTTCCTGGCAGTGCTCGTTTCTTGGTACCTTCATTGACTCGAACCGGATCATAAGCACGCACCTCAACCCGAAGTCTATCCGGTAAATCTCGGTATTGCGGCAAACGGTCCGCAAGAAGTCGCTTGATTGCGTTGGTTCTCACAGCCCACCAGCTGACCAATTTCTGAAGATGAAGTTCTCGGTCCCCCACTTTTCCTGTTTTAGGGTCTCGAAACGCCGCTATCCACGGTTGAGCTAAGGGCTCCTTTCCAGCCTTCTTCGAAAAGGACTTCACCAATCGCTTGACAGCCTCCTTATTTGACATATCCACACCGGTCTCTAGGGGAACCGCTCCACTAAACATGCACCCCTTCTGTTCAGGAACCCACAATCCAGAGGTATCGAACTCGCCATCGCACCAACCGGCCCGCCACTCCACCAAAACCAAAACTTTGATGGCAACCGAATCAATATCCGGTCGATTAACGTCTTTGGGGTCCAATTGACTCATCATGCGAAGTAACTTTGCTACCGAATCCGCTAAATTCGAAATAACCAACTGCGTAGGTGCTGGATCACTCTTGGCGTAGCGCCGAGCGAGATAGAGATCTGTTGTTCCAATCGGCTCTCCGGTCACACGGTCCTTTTTTGTGGACCGTGTTTCCTTTTGTATATCCTGAAGGCCGAGATTCTGAGCAGCCACAATATCCTTCCATTTTGGCCGACTGGAACTTCCATAAGCTTTAACGATTGCCTTTCGCACCCGGGCTTCTTGGGGGAATAACAAGTGGGGGTAATCCGCCACTATGGTCAGCTTAGTAACGCCACCAGGAGTTGCCGATTGCGTCGTTGAAAGCGTCGCTGCTT
>CAXGXL010000022.1:0-15525 GCA_964013555.1 uncultured bacterium | reverse complement strand
GATCCCTTGTCGACCATTAATGCATAGTCAAGCATGGATGGAATGCCCCCCCGCTTGGATTGACCCGTCTTTTTACTTTGTTCGACGGCCCAAGGAGATAGAATGACAAGTGTGACGCCACTTGGTCCTAAGTTTTTTTGTGCACCGGCGTAGATGACCCCGTGTCTGGTGACATCGATGTAGCGAGAGCAGATATCGCTGGACATATCGGCGACCAAAGGCTTGTCAGTGGACTCAGGAAGCTGATGCCATTGGGTTCCGAAGATGGTGTTGTTCGAGGTATAATGAATATATTTACTTTCGGGGCGCACTTGGTAGTCGCTGGAGAGGGGAATAGTCGTGAAGTTTTTTTCTTTCCCGTCCCAAATGGTCTTGGTATCGGAAACTCTGGCGGATTCTTTGATAGCTTTTTGAGACCAAGCTCCTGTGGATAGGTAGTCGGCGGATTCACTTGAGCCTAAGAGATTCAGTGGGCACATATAAAACTGCAGGCTGGCTCCGCCTTGCAAGAAAAGAACGGAGTAGTCGCTTGGTATTTGCATCAAGTTGCGAAGTTTTTCTTCTGCACTTTCAACAACGGCTGCAAACGCCTTAGTGCGGTGTGAAATCTCCATGATACCGGCGCCCATATCTCCGAATTCGAGAATAGAATCTTGAAGTTCGTTTAGCACACTTAATGGAAGTGCTGCGGGGCCGGCGGAAAAATTGTGCTCTCGTGCCATTGGATTTCTCCCAACATATTAAAGATTGTCTGGTGCTATCTAGCATTCTGCTTTGAGGAGTTCTAGCCCGAAGTAGTAGAACACCTGGAATAACCAGTTTTGGACCCCAATTCCGCAATGGAACGGTGTGTTTAGGCGCCTCCTTGAGGCGTCGGATATAATTTCTTTTTCCGTTCGGCTTAAGGGGTGAAGGTTTCACGGCCAATGGCTGCGCTGAGAGCATCTTCTAAGTAGTAGTGCACCGGTAGAGTCTGGTTGCCCAGCCACTTTTTGAGTTGATCGGTAGCGTTGGGGTTTTCTTTGTAGCCGGATTGCCCTCCGGGTAGGATGTTTCGCCCGAGAACTTGGTCGTGGGTGAGTTCAAACGTCATTCGCATGACAGGCCCATTCGTATAGAAGTAAGTGTTGCCAACCAATCCAGGGTGGGCTGCATCAACTCCAAAAAAATCGCCCGGGCGTGGAAAATGAACCAATTTATGACGCGGATCGTTTTCTTCTATATCCGTGTCTAAGGCAACACTTTTGGTGGTTGTTGAAAACTGTGTTCCCAAAAGAGCGAGAAGGATATTCTCACTTCCCAATTGGAGCAAAAGCGAATCGAATTGGGCTTGGTGTCGCAGGCCCCATAGCCACTTTGACATGTCTTCCGTGCCGAATCCACCAACTCCTGCTTCGGATGAACTCGATCGAAGCTCTTTTATGGCATTGATGAGTGCTTGGAGAAGAATCTCATTTTTTGATTCGACTATCTCGGTGTTTTGGATATCAATAAAGACTGACTCTTGAGTTTGTGGGTTCCAGGAGGCGAGATTGTGGGGATTGTCTGGGCCATCCCCAGTCAAGACGGTGTGCAGGGCTCTCATACGAATTCGGTCGCCATCTGCCTCCCATAGGAAATCAATATTCTCGTCGTCAAAGATGAGGACGAATAGATGTCTAACCCAGGTATTGAAGATCATCGTAGCCACGGCATTGAGCGCCTCGTTTGTGGAGACTTGATTGTAGAATGTTGTGACTCCCGATTCTGCAAGTGCTCCTCTTTGGATCCAGGTATTAATTCTAGAGAATACTTCGTCTATTGCCTCCGGGTAGCTTTGGTAGAGCGCGAGTACCCGTGCTTCAGTTGGTGTGAGCTCAATCGCGTTTATCGAGTAGTCCTTGGCTTGAGAAATAGAGCTTAAGAATTCAGATCCTAAGTCCATGGCTATGGGAGAGGTGTGCGTATCTTGTATTCTAGAGACGGAATCCAAATTTGCACTGCGCTGGCTGGTTAATTGCTTGAGCTCATTTTCGATGAGTTCAGCTCGATAACCAATGTCAAATGGACCTGCAAAATACCACAGATCGTTGCTGAGACTTCGATCTAGGCTCACGCCAGCGATATCGTTGTTGGCGGTGTAAACGTACCCGCGTTGAGGGGAGAGTGCTTGTGGAATGTCATCGAACGGAATGGAGCAGCGGTAAAGGCCTTGAGAGCTATTCTCGACAACCCCGTCATCTCGGACGGGGATTTCGAAACCACCATATTGGGTTCCGTCTAGAAGGCGCATTGGATTTGCTCCTGCGACCCAGTTACCACTTGCGTCTTTGGGGAGGTAGTTTCGACAAGGAGTGGCGTTGTAGGGAGTGTAGAGAATATCACCATTGCGATCTGCGACAATGATGTTTTGAGCGTAAGCGACGAGCTTTTTCGTTTCCTTCCGAAAATCGGTAACGGTTTTAGCGTAAGAAAAGTTCTCTACGGCATCTAGGGTGGCGTTTATATCGAATGCTGTCCAGTCGAAACTCAGAGCGTGAATAATACCATCGCCGTTGGTATCTTTTGGAATAACAAAGTCTCCGAGCATGGTGACGATTGATTGACCTTCTTGGGTAGCGCTATTAGGAACGGTGCTGGTGCCTTCTATACTGGTAATTATCCTGCCATCGAATGTTGTCCAGCGCGCCCATTGTTGCTCCTCTTTTTCTTCTGTTGTGGGATCTTGGAGTGTATATATTTCTTCGATTTTTCTCAGTTGCCTCCATTCACCTTTGAATTTACTTTTGCTGGGCAGACCGTTGGAGTCCAATTGAATTTCTTCTTGGTACCAGTCCGTAATATCGCCATTCAGATAGGTTTGACTCCATGCTACAAAGCCGTTGGTCCCCACACTCATAAAAGGTAAGCCCGGAAAAAAAAGTCCGCATAGTTTGAAATCGGATTCTCCAAGATAAGATGTGTCGAGACACATTTGGTAGAAAAGGGATGGAACGCTAAGAGGCAGGTGCCCATCCCCTGAGAGAATAGACCCTCCGGATTGAGTTCCTATGTTGGATATTGCCCATGCATTAGAACCAAATTCGGGGCGTGCTTGGTGCCCAATCATAGCCTCGAAGGCCCTATCTTTTCTGCGAATACGTTCAACCATTGTGGTTGGTAGGGGGCTTAGTGAGCGTGGGATTGAGGATGAAGTTGTTTTCTTTCTTTGTGTTTTGAATGCAGGGTTGGTTCCGTTTTGGGTTTCGAGCCCCCACGTAATAGCAGAAGAGTTTGGACGAATCGGCCCGAGAGGCTCCCATAGATCTTTGCTAAGGCCGGCCTGTCGCAGGTCGGCGAGTGGGGCGTTTTCGAAATGGTTGGGCAGTTGGTTTTCTATTTGGGTTCGCATTGGATCGGTGGACTCGTATCCTAGTTGGCTAATGATGACTGCGGCCATGCCCATAACATCTGAGCCGGAAATTTCCTTCATCAATGTGCTGGGATCGCTAACTCCGATGAGTTGACCAACGGTGGCTAATTCGCTGGGGATTGGGAGCGCACCTTTGTGGACTTGCTTGATGAAAGCGTTGATGCCTTGTGCAAAGGCTTCGAATTTATTCCGTTGATTCGGTTTAGCTGCAGTCCAAAGTCGCTCGGAAATATACCGCATTCCACGACCTCGGCTCTGTAAGTCGATGGCGAGCCCAGTGGCTCCCAACAATTCGGAAACTCTTCCCTGTCCGAATCGCCGGCCTAATTCGAATTGAACGTACCGGTCTTGCGCCATGACGAACCCTTGAACGCGATAGAGATCTAGTTCATTACTTGCGTAGATATGGGGGATGTTCATTTCCGTTCGGATAACGTGAACTTTTGAGTCTAAGGTGGGAATCTGCCACGACTCCGTTTCGGGGATGTTCTCTAAGAGATGCTCACCCGTGCAATCGCAGCTTTGTGAAAGAAGGCCAATAGCAGCTAGAATGACCAATAAGCGCATTGAGTTCCCCTGATTCATGTAGTCCCCACAGTAGGCTATAATCAATCTTTCATGCCTTGGGTAGGGGCTTCGACCCTTGCTTTAGCGGGCTATCCGATGCATGAAGAGCCAATGGGTATTTCAGATAAACTACCGAAAGGTCGGTTCGGCCGATTGGCGAAGTTGGCGGCTTCTGGGGCCAAAACAGGCTCTGCGTTGCTTTTTTCAAAAGATAGCAGAAAATCGGCTCTCGATTCAGCGCAAGTTCTCGGACAGTTGCGTGGTTTGGCAACGAAGGTGGGGCAAATGGCTAGCTATGTAGATGGTTTGGTTCCGGCTGAGCATCGCGATGCTTTTGAAGCTGGTATGACCAAGTTACAAGCTTCTGCTAGCCAATCAGATCCATTAGATATCAGGCGGATGATTCAATCGGAGCTGGGGCGTTCGGTGGAGGAGCTCTTTAGCCAGTGGCATGACGAACCCCTAGCGAGTGCGTCTATTGGGCAGGTCCATCGTGCTAAACTCAAAGATGGTACGCCAGTGGCGGTCAAGGTACAGCACCCGGGAATAGCGCAAGCCCTTGAGGCCGATATGAGAAATGCCGGGTTGGTAGAGATGGCACTTAATGCCACGATGGGTACGGGGAAGTTTGAGTCGAAACGTTTAATTGAAGAGATGCGTGAGCGTTTTCGAGAGGAGTTGGATTACACCCTGGAGGCGCGCCGCCAAAATCACTTCAAAGCCCTTCACAAGCATGATTCGGCGATCCATATTCCAACGATTTATGATGAGCTATCGAGCCAGCGTGTTTTGACTTCGGAGTTTGTTGAAGGAAAGAGCTTTAACGAGGCTCGTCAGGCTTCACAGGAGGAGCGCCGATTGTGGGCTTCGACTTTGTGGCGCTTTGTGTATCGGTCTTTGTTGGTTGATGGTCTTTTTAATGCAGATCCTCACCCTGGAAACTATATTTTTCGCCCCGATGGCAGGGTCACTTTCTTGGATTTTGGTTGTATTCAGCCCTTAGGTGAAGAGCGCAGGCTAGATGCGGTGCGATTGCATGCTGCTGCCCATGAAGGAGATATGGAGTCCTTTAAGTTCTATGGTTCTCGAATGCTTGAGACTGACGGGGGCGATTATGAGGAGATGGTTGCTCGGTATCTGAGAAATTGCTTCAAGCCAATTTTTGAGTCTCCCTTTACGATTACTCAAGACTATTCGGCAAGTTTGGTGAAGGAATTTAAAGGAATGGTTACGACTCTTTTAAAGACTCGTAATGATGGATTTGTTCCGATGCCTCCGGGAATTCTATTTATTAATCGATTACAATTTGGATTTTATTCCGTTTTGGCAAGATTGGAGGTTGCGGTGGACTACGCCGCGACGGAGAAGACCTATTTGCAAGAAGCGCAGAGCCGTTCCCCGAGTGGTAAGGGGGCTTGATTTTTTCCCCTTCTTTGGTCGCCCAAGCCCCTTTCTTCATTTGGAGAGTTTGTATTTGTAGCGCTGGATTTCGTAGGGAGTGATGGATAGGGCGCTATGGGGGAGCGGGTCGAAAGCGTGTTGTTTCGATGATCCTTGTTGGCTTTGGTTGAACCCAGATTTTCGTTCTATCTTATTTTTCCTAAGTTACCGTTTCTAAATGACTTTAACATATTGTAGGCCACTAAGAACGGTACGGCTTCTCAGGTTAGGCCTGACGGCAATCGAGGCGAGGTGGGTCTTTTATCTAGTACCAGGTGATTGTTTGGTTGTCAGGATTCTAAATAGAACGTACAAAGTACGCATGACCAATAAGAGTTTACGGGCTTCTTTTCTATTTCATGTGATTGTTCTTGTTTTTACTGGACTTTTTAGCATGCCTGGATTGGCTAACTCCTCGGCTGGCGAGGAGTGGACCGTGGTTAAAGAAAAGGCAGGTATCGTGGTGAGCGAAAAAGAGGTGGACGGGCGAAACTTACCAATGTTTCGGGGGGTTACGGTTATTGAAGAGAGCATTTTCGATATTTTGGCGGTTATGCAGGATACGTCTCGCAACGTGGAGTGGATGCACAATTGTGAGGAAGCCCGCCGGATTGAGCAGTTAAATGAGTGGGAGGTTTTCATTTACACTCGAACCGGAGCCCCCTGGCCTGTCAGTGACCGGGATGTGGTTATTCATACGTATTTTCAGATAGTTCCAGCCGAAAAGAAAGTTCTCATTGATTTGAAGGCAGCGAGTCATCAGGCGCAGCCCCTTGTTGATGGGGTGGTTCGTATGCCACGCTTGGATGGGCACTATGAATTTACGATGCTTTCGGCAAAGAGCACGAAAGTTGATTTTAAGGTCAATGCTGAACCGGGGGGGCTTTTGCCTAGATGGGTTGCTCGGATGGTGAGTAGGGATATTCCATACAAGACCTTGGACAACCTTCGGGCTCAAGTTAAGAAAACTCGTGGTGCTCAGGAGTACAAAAGTTTCATAGCGAAGGCGAAGTTGAAGGTGAATCAGATCAAGACTGCAGAAGATCCGAATTCTGTGGAAGGTGTCGTTGCGGTTCCAAACTAGTCTAATAATGCCATGGAAACTTGGTAAAGTCTTGCTCCCGCTTTTCAACAAACGAATCTCTGCCCTCAACGGCTTCATCAGTTCCGTAGGCTAGGCGGGTCGCTTCTCCGGCGAAGAGTTGCTGGCCAACCATGCCGTCGTCAACCATATTGAATCCAAATTTTAGCATTCGCATAGCGGTTGGGCTCTTATTGTTAATGAGCTTACCCCATTCGAGTGCTTTTGTTTCGAGTTCATTGTGAGGAACAACTGCATTGACCATTCCCATATCAAATGCTTCTTGAGCACTGTAGTTCAGTCCCAAAAAGAAGATCTCGCGCGCACGCTTTTGTCCAACTTGTCGGGCTAGAAGTGCAGAGCCGTAACCACTATCGAAGCTAGCAACATCGGGATCTGTTTGCTTGAAGACCGCTTGTTCTTTGCTGGCGATGGTCATATCGCAGACAACGTGCAAACTGTGTCCTCCGCCTACGGCCCACCCGGGAACCACGGCGATCACGATTTTGGGCATGAAACGAATCAAGCGTTGCACTTCTAGAATGTGCAGGCGCCCTAATCGTGCATGGTTGACTTCTCCATTACCTTCGTATTTGTAGCCATCTTTACCTCGAATGCGTTGGTCCCCGCCCGAGCAGAATGCCCAGCCGCCGTCTTTTGGTGAGGGGCCATTTCCCGTAATGAGCACGCACCCGACGTCAGAGGTCATTCTCGCGTGGTCCAGTGCTCGGTAGAGTTCGTCTACCGTGTTGGGGCGAAAGGCGTTTCGGCATTCTGGCCGGTTAAAGCCGATACGAACCGTGCCTTGGTCTTTGGCCCGGTGGTAGGTAAGATCAGTGAATTCAAATCCTTCAACAAGTGTCCATTTTTCAGGGTTGAAGATTTCGGAAACCATTGTCGATACTCCTAGCGTATTTGAAACAAAGCGCTCTACTGAATTTGCGAGCCCTCGCTGACTTGCACAGTGCCCCTTAGGGTGTCAACTAGATCTAATTCGTCAATAAAATTAGCAATTTCGGAGAAACTAGGGGAGCGGGTCACCGATAATATTAGCAGTGTGGGTTCTATATAGATTGCTCTACAATCCCTTGAACACAGCCACCACCAGAGATTGTAAATGTCTTGAATTACTCACTTTTTTCGACCAAGCGTTGTCTTTTAACAAGGCGTCGCTCGTAAATAACACTAAGAATAATATAGTTAAAATAGGATAAGAAATGTGGGATAAAGTTGGGCACCGCGCTGGAAGACCAGATTCGAGTCAGCAATCGGACTGTGGTCCGGGAAAGAAGTTCAGAGAGCCTCAGGCAGGTCCCCAACTAGGACGTGAGGTTAGGGAAGAGCGCGGTGGCGGTCACGACGGCTTTTCTCGATACATCCGTGGGAATGAAAGTAACATGGGTGGCACAGAGGTGGCTCCTTCTTGTTTCGATGTCTCCCGAAACGCCTCTTCAATCGACTTACCGCGACCGTACCGCCCAAGTGGCTCGTTGGACGGAAGTTCTGATTCGCTCTTAGCCGAAATCAGTGAAATACACGACCCGTCCCTTAAGGATTTTCAGTTTGAAGTTTCTCAATGGCCTGAGAATTTCACTGATAGGACTCTGGTTCTACGAATTAGAGTTGGCGAGAAAGAGTACCGTCTTAGGACTCGGGGTCCTTCTTCAAGAGAAAAAGTTTATGAGGTAGCTCGGAACTCTGCTCGAACGGCGTTTTTACTCAAGCACTCCGGTGTTCATTCGTGCAAGAATATTCAGTTGCATAAAAATGGCAGTGTCAAAATAGATAAACCGCTTCTAGGCGAACGTGGGGCAATCAAGGAGCATTTTGACGAGGCTATCCGTTCCCACCAAATCCAGGGAAATCTTGAGTCTGTGAGGCTTGGCGCCAAGGGGACCCTCACCTTGCGAACGAAGACGCAGAAGCTTGAAATCGAACCCGAACGAAATAAGTTGTTCTCAACTCCGTTCTTTTTTGGGACAGGGGATGTTTCTAGTGTAGCAGCCGCAATAACTAATTTTGTGGGCGAGATAACCAGGCATATAACGCCGATTCAAAACGGTGAAGCACCAAGGACCGCTGTTTTGAAGAAAAGAAGTTTCGCGGAAGTGAGCGGTGATACTGATCTTGGAGTGCCCGATACTTCAAAGACAGCATTGGGCTGCACCTCCCGTGTGGAGCAAGAGGAGGCCAGGGCCCCTAGCGACCTGGATTTGCTTGGGACGCAGGGGGATGTGAAGGCAAAGAAGGGGCTCGATTACGTCCCGCTCGAAGAACAAGATGAGGCGGTGACTCCTCGTGACGTGAACTCTCTTGAGTCGCCAAGGGTCTTTAGCGGTGAATCCCTTCGTACTTCATCTGATGTATTAGGCCGTAGTGAATCATTGGATTCAGACATAGTTGCAGAGTTGGAGTCGATGGAGGAGTCTAGGGACTCTAATAGTACGAGTGGGGGTAGGGGAAGTATTGGAGATGAACTACCCCCGGTAAGTGACCGTCAAGTGCGCACAATTGACGATGCTTTTGATTTTGCGGAAGAGCGAAAACAAGTAACTTCGGATACTCCTGGTTACCTTGAGGCGGTATTTCGTGGGAAGAGTTATCAGCCTGTTTTTGGAAAAGGCAAAAACTTTTTTACCAAGGGAGCGTCTAGCCTTGGAAACACTCTATTGGGGGTTATTGGTGGTGTTGGAACGGGGCTCGTTCATAAAAAATTAGGGGTGGGCCATACAATTGCGTTGACGGATGATCTTGCCCTTGGATTTTCTGCTAGCGGGCGCAAGGTAAAGGAAAATTCCCTGAAGGCGGGTGACCCAAGATTGATTGGAATAGAGGAGTTGCGAAATGAGAACCCCAGGGCAATTCCAGTATGGGTTGAGGGAAAATTGGGGCAAAATCTGAGTTTCGACTTTGGTCATTCTGTTCCATTGGGCGCTAGCGGCGCATGTTTTGATTTTGGCTTCAAGGCCGATGAAAAACTCGATTTTACAATGAATCGGTTAGTGCATTTTGATCGGGGGCTCGAGCCGAGTATGGCTGATGCGAAGGACCAACTTCGGCGATTAAAGTTAACGCCACTTAAGGGGGAAGACCTCTCGAAGATGGAAACTGGAGCGTCTTTTGCTATAAGCGGAAAAGCAAATCTTCGCTTAGACGCCGGCATTGGGTTGGGGGCAACGGTACCCGCGATAACTAATGTGGCTAAAGTTGGGGCTAATGTTGAAGCAGGGGCATTCGCGAGTTTGAGTGGGAACTTCGGGTTAGATGTTAAAAGGCTTGCCCATGGCGTGGCTCGAGTTACTGTTTCTTCGGGGGCCGCTGGCTCGGCGGGTGTTAAACTATCTGCTTTTGCAGGAGCTCAAGTAGAGCAAAAAGAATTGTCCCGACTTTTGCGTGGTTTCGTGAGTCATGTAGCTGGCGGAGGCAGTCCAGATGCATTTGGCGATTCCTTAGAAAATGATGAAGAACGTGCTTTGGCATCCAGTATGTTTGGCTATACAAATCTCTTGGTGCCTTTCGCTCGAAACCTTGCTGATGGGGCGGGTAGCGCTGCGGTCGACCATGCAATCAAAAACTACGCTTCGGCAGCGTTTGAAGCTCGTAAGGGCATTGAAATCAAAAAACAATTTTCAACGAACCTAGATTTCGATTTGAATAGCAAGTTTATGGTAACTCTGCCCAGGGCGGATATGCTCCCTGAAAGCATGTGGGGTGGGAAATCAGAAGGGCAGCCCATTAAGGTGGAAGCCGGAAAATTGGCCACTCTAGCCTATAATATGGCTGTTCGAGGTGACTTGCGTTTGGCTCAGCAAGCGGCATTGATACGAAGCTCAGGGGTACGAATCAATGAGCGGGAGACAACGGACACAACAACAACCGCTGACCATTTGTCTTTGAAGATACCGTTCGCTGAGTTTTCTCGAAATCGTTCAACATCTACTAAGCAGGTCGACCGTTATACTCCTGAAATGGGTCGTACGAAGTCGTTAATTGAATCGTTCAATTGTGATTACGTCAATTTTTTCGGAGATACAGAAGATTACGGTGCCGAAATTCGCGTTCACACGCCTGAAGGAAAGCGCAACGAGAAACTCTTTGTTGGAAGTGATGAGAACTTCTCGGCCGATTTCGTTGTGGAGAACCTCACAGAGAAGTGGACAAATTTTGAAGAGATGCAGGATTATCTCGGCGTGTTGAATGCCCTCTCTGAAGGACGGCTCGAAAAGCGATGTCATGATGCCTTGGCTCAGGGCGAATACCGTGATCGAGAAAAGCTTAGTTTGTGGGATCGAGTCTATTTGCATAGAGAATATGGGCGCACTACGGCTAGGTTGCATGTTTGGCTCGGTGAGGCTGGTCTTCGAACCCTTTTGGATGTGGATCACAGCGAGGATGACTACTACGAAAAGGTGGGGGAAGTTTTCACCAATCTAGACTCCAAAGGTTCTGAAACTCTACCATGGTGGTCTATTCCCGGTGCAGATCGAAGTATTGAGGATGCACATGGGAAAGCTATGGAAATCACCGGTGGTGGTGCGGATGCATACGGAGTCGAGGAGCAGTCTCGGGATTTGAAGGCTGCTCGATATATTGTAGATAACTTGATGCGTTTACAGACTCGAATGAGGCACGCCAACACGCCCGCTAAAGAGCGAAAGTTGGCTGGTGAAATTCGAGATTTTTTAAAGGATGCTAAGAGTAAATATTCAGCATATGCAGCTTTGGCTATGTTGGTGCCCGAGCATCACCGAGCCGTGGAAATTCGACTCTCTAGCATTAGACCTAAAAAGACACCTATTCGAATTACCTATATTCAAGATGGTCGCTCACCGGACCTGTTGCATGCAACGGGTTACTCGAAGATGGCACTCAAGCAGCTAACGCGCTATGGCTCTGTGTTGGATCCTGAAAACAAAGCTCGCATAGGGAATTTACTGAAGACCCTAAACGGTGTTTTGAATTCTCCGTCGCCAGACCTCTTTATCCTCAAACGAAGTTTGAACAAGCTTCGTGAAGAGATGGAGCTTCTGGACAAGAAGGCTCCGCAGATGGAGAGTCTGATTGCTGGCGACATCGGGATGGCTCGCGCTTTTATGGATTCACTTCCGGATGCACAAACCATTCAGGAGATTTTACCGGGAGCGTTGGGTACCAATCTAGCTACGATGCGAATTAAGGCTGAGCGCGAACTCAATAAGGCCCAACCTGATTTTGTTCTAGTTCGACAGCAAATGCAGAATATCCTAAAAAAAATGCCCTATTACAGGCATATTCAGGGGGCTCGTGAGATCATCGATAGCACTGCCCAATTGTCACAAGCCTTAGCCAAGTCCCGACCGGATTTGGTTCAAGCGGCCGTAGAAGCAGTAAACGAATTTCGAGGGACACTAGAGCGCGATAAACTCGAAGCAAGCGACATGGAAAAAGCATTGGAGCAGGTTATTAGCATTAACGCGCTTCTTTCATCAGCGATGGGCGAGCGACTCAACCACCTAGGAGATTTGGCGGCTGAAGGCGCGGTGGGTGAGATAGAGGATTCGATTCAGGCCCAGGTGGCTGAGCGAGGGGCAGTACTTTCGGCGTCTGAACTGAAGTCAGTGCGTGAAGCTGAGGCGAACAAGTATAGGGATATGGCGGGGGATCCTAAAACCGCTGCTGTCTCGTATTTCGAACGCACGGGAGCTGTTCCAAAGGCATTTATGGGAACGGCTCTACGGAAATTGGAGAATGGGGCGGTAACTACATCAATGATTCGAGAAGCCGAATTGGCGATGGCTACTAGCCGACCGACTGGACTTTTGGCTGCTCCTGATCTTTCTCAAAGTAATGTAACTAAACTCTTAACCTTTGCGAAAGAAAAGAAGGCTCAGGAATTCTTGAAGTTAGCCGATGAACTGCGATTTCGGCCTGAGCCAAATTACGATGATCCAAGTCGCATTGTGATCGAGTCGCTCCTGGCATCCATTCCAAAAGACCAGCGAGGTACGATTTTAGCTGGACTTTCTCAAAGCAAAAAAGACCAACTCAATAGGGTCTTTGCGGACTTTGATGCTTCAGAAGAGGCGGGAAGACCGGTTCGTTCTAGAGAAGCTATCTTAGACAATCACCCCGCTCAAAAAGCAGATTTGAAGTTCTTGCGGGAGCTTGTCGCGCAGGGAGATTCAAAGAGCTTGGAAGCGGGACTCAATAGTCTTGGGTACAACAAGCAACTCCAAAAATGGCATGCCAAGTCAATAACTCGTCTCGAGGCGGTTTTCGCTCAGATGAGTGGAAAAGAGCTTAACAAATTAGCTAAAGCTCTTACGAACGAAGAGCGAAAGAGCTTTTTGGAGTTGTTAAAAACCTCGGATTTGCGTCCCCAAACGAGAGCGCGGTTGGCCGGAACGATTGTGGATAAAACGGTCTTCTGGCGGAAAGATGAAGAGCTAGTAGAAGCATTGGTAACCAATCTCAATGCGGGCGATTTACGTCTGTTTTTTGACCAACTCTATACCGATGGAAAATTAGAGAATTTTCTTAGTGCTGGAAGTTGGTGGCAAACATTATTCGAGGTGTTCACCTTCGGTCTGGCCCGATTGTGGACGCACAACAATAAAGCGGCGCTACGTGTGGTTGCTGCAAAGGGATGGCAGTCTTCTGAGCTGCGGGCTCAATACAATACTCACATTCCTTTGAATCAGCGTATCGACCAACAAGCGGAGAGTATTTTTCTTGGTGCCGCTCTCGATACGGTGCCCATGGACCCGGTAGTCAAAACCGGTATTCGAGCGGTTCATAGCATCTGTGGAAATGTTAAGTACTATGAATTGAATCAATTGCCCCAGGCTGCTCGGCAAGTTCTTGAGAAGGTGGCCGAAGGAGCCGGCCTTCAATTAATTTGTCGATTGGTGGACGTCGCTAAGCAGGGTGGATCTCCATCTGAAATTGCGACGGAGTACGAAAAGTTCTTTAGTGCGTTAACACCCGACAATATTGCTAAGGAGTTTGGCGATGGAGATAAGGAAGGTACCGCAGTTGTGTTGGCGATGGCTCTAAGAAAAGGCTCTGTGAAAAAGCTTGAGGGTGTTGCAAAGAGTGGTAAAAATAAATTCATTACCCCTGAGTTAATTGATTTTCTTGACGACCTTTCTTCATCAGCTGTAGACCTGAGTGATGACGAGTAGCTCTTAGAATTGGCATTGGGGCTGGATACGTAAGTTGTCGATGCGGTGGTAGTTGGTGCAAGCTCCGGTTGTGCCCGAGAATCCGATATAACCACCTTTGAAATCAAATCCGGGAATTTCACCTCCAATGATAAGGACATCGTTTAAGTACACCTTGATAGAAATTCCTTGAATCTCTAGGAGAATGTCGTGCCAGCTATTGTCCTCAAGATTGGGTACAGCTTGGTAGAAGATCGCATTATAGGCGTTTGAGTTGAGGTGTATGGCGACGTGATCTTCAGCAGTGGGATCGTTGACTCCATTGTACCATGTATCAAATTCAATATGAAAGCTCTCGGTGGGGGACCCACCGGCTACATGGTATCCTAAGCCACCACCGGTTTGAGTGGTAGCAATCAAATCATCTAAAGAAGCGACGCTCTCTAAATTGTAAACCGATGCAGCGAATCCATCCGCGGCGCAGCTTGTGTCACTGCACGGCCCTATTTCGTCGCATTGCCCTGTTGAGATATTGAATCGTAATCTAATATTTCCGGGATTCAAGATTTGTCCAATATTGAATATATGGCCTTTTTTTCCTGTTGAGTTTCCAGTCATCTCTATCCAGCCTCGCGAGTCGCGATAGGCATCATGGTAGATTCTCCATTGCTCCGGGGAGAGATCTTGATTGAAGTCTTCGAGTAATTCCCAACCGCAGATACCTACTTGCATTCGTTGGGTGACGAGCGGTTCTTCATTGACCCGCGCCTCGAGAGAAATTGTATGAATTCCCATGCTTAAGGCATTTGTTATAAACACTGTGGTGTCATCGCTGGTGAGGACGTCGGTATGAAGTACTCCGTCTAAGTTGGAACTCCAAATGAGAGTTATTTGATCGTACTCGGTGTTGGTGTCTAACCCTGTTAGCTCGCCTTCAAAGGTAATGTTTGAGTCAGCTTCGGTAGTGTATTCGTTCGTTGGGCTGGATATAGTTATTGCTAGAGGCGTGGTTTGGGGGGGCGCGGGCTCAAGGTCTTCCGCAGTATTCTCCGAGTCCCCGTCGTTTTCCTGACCTTCTTCATCCTCAGCCGTGATGCCAACTTCGTTCCCATCTTCCCGCTCGCTTTCCCCAGCGTTGCTCCCGTTTTCGGTTGAGGGGGCGGCGCCGCCGTCTTCTAAGCAGCTATTTCCGAAGCGGACCGTGTCAGGAGGGCAATCAACTTGCCCGTCACGGTTCCCTCGCCGAGAACAAGTGCTTAGGGTGCTGATGAGCAATAAAAACAAGAGCATCGATGACTGAGTTGGCAAAATGTGTCTCCTGGCGTTGGGATGGACTGCCCTTGTGCTTGATTGATGTGACCGCCTTCATTGTGCCTCGAGTTAATTGTCGGAACAAGCGGGATTTACCCCTGACAGTCTTGTTTGAGGTCGCTCTCTCTTTGTTTCTCCTCTCGTAGGCTTGGAATAATAGCCTAAATAACTTCTTATTTAACAGATACTTATTAATGTTTACCCGGTGGGATAGAGGGCTGCAATGGTTATATTGTAGGTCCTGCCTGAGATGGGTCAAACAGGCACAACAACTTTTTTCTCTTTTGCCCGATAAGTCATAGTCAACCCACCGGGTGCAGGAGAAGGATTGTGATTGATTCAATTCAAGATAGTACTGTTTCGAATGTATTTTTGGCCTTTGAGGATGGTGACTTACTCTATGGCTTGGTGGAAAGCCGAAGGGCGTATGTGAACGAATTGGAGCTAAGGCGACCGGACTTAGAAAATCCTCCAATCGTGGATTACATGGTACCCAAAATTGTTCGTGGTCCTAGTATTCGGGGATATCCTACCTACAAGGGGCATCGAGGCGGTAACTCTCCCGCTCGCTTTTTTGGGGCGTTTGTCGAAAA
>CAXGXL010000021.1:0-15632 GCA_964013555.1 uncultured bacterium | reverse complement strand
AAATTCTTTTACTTTACCGTAGGTGGTAGTACGTTGGACAGGAATACGCCCAGCACCTCGGATAAGATGCCGCAGAGTTGCTGGATTGACACGTTGCCCATGTCGCGCCCCTGCGGTAGTCGAAATACTCTCGTTTATGAGTGTTCCACCCACGTCATTTACACCACACGAGAGTAGCCACTGGGTCTGCCTTAAACCTTCCTTGACCCAAGAGGCTTGAATATTTTTGAAGCTTGCTCCGAGCATGAGACGTGAAATAGCGTAGAGCTTAATGATGTCGTTTCCTGAGGGGCCTGGTCGAATGCCTGGAAGGGACGGACTAAGATAGAGAGGGGATTCCTCGTGTACAAATGAGAGTGGGACAAATTCGGTGAATCCTCCGGTCTCCCATTGAATTTGACGCAGGAGGGCCAGGTGGTTGATACGTTGTTCTATAGTCTCGGCGTGTCCGAACATCATGGTAGATGTAGTTGGGATTCCTAGCTCATGAGCACTTCGGATGACGTGCATCCACTGGTCTGTGGTTATTCGACCGGGAGCTATTTGCCTACGGAGTTCGTCATCTAAGATCTCAGCGGATGTACCCGGTAACGAGTCGAGTCCTGCCTTTTTGAGGTCTGACAAATAGGTTGGGATGGTTGTTCCTGCCAAGCCTGCTCCATATTTTATTTCCTCAGGGGAAAATGCATGGATGTGCAGGTGGGGATATCGGTTCTTGATTTTCTCAAGCAGGTTTCGGTAGAAGTTGTGATCTGAGTTCGGTGCGAGTCCCGCTTGTAAGCAAATTTCCGTGGCTCCAACTTCTACTGCCTCAGTGGTTTTACGGATAATCTGATCAGTGGTTAAGAAATAGCCTTCCTCAGAGCGAAGACCTCGAGCGAAGGCACAGAATTTACATGATTTGATACAGACATTGGTGAAATTAATATTTCTGTTGACAACGTAGCTTACGCAATTGCCCACTTGTTGCTCCCTTAAGTGATCCGCAACGAGGCAAAGTAAATGGAGCTCTATACCATTTAGTGTAAAGAGATGAGCAGCGTCCTGCTTGCTTATTGATGAGCCTTCGAGGGATTTCTCTAGGATAGAGCGTGTTGTTGATGATGATTTTTGAAGAAGTTTACTTAATGTCATTGGGCTTGATTAGGTTGGTTAGGGGAGGAAGACGTGCTCGATGTTGGGGACAGAGCCCACGGCATGTCAATGGTGTCTACTCGTTCCAATTGTTTTTGCAGAGAGGAGACAATAGCTGGTTCTAGATATCCGTCTTTGGTTATATACTGCTGATAAATGGGCAAGCGCGGCCTTAAGGAGCGACCGTGTTTTTGGCATAGTTTTGCTAACTTTTTCAGGTGGGGCCAGGGATGATTTGGATTGATATAATCCGGAGTTAATGGCGATATCCCACCTAAGTCGTTGATGCCGCAATCTAGTAGTTGCGTTGTTGTTTTGGGGTTGAGATTGGGGGGAGTCTGGACACTTATATCTATCGGCAAGATGATTCGAGCTAATGCGATAGCATCGGTTATTTCGTTTTGAGCCGGGCCAGGGGCTATGCCCATTGGGGTATTAGGATGGGGTTGAAAGTTCTGTACGATGACTTCTTGGATGTGGCCAAAGCGCTGATGAATTGTGGCGATGTCTTTAAGGCTTTGTATTCGTTCCGCTCTGGTTTCACCAATTCCAACTAAGATTCCAGTTGTAAACGGTATTCGCAATTCTCCAGCGTCTTCCAACATTCTAAGGCGCCTAGCCGGGTCTTTGTCTGGTGCACGATGATGTGCCTGGCCGCGTTCACGCAAACGAGGGCTGCTATTTTCCAACATCAATCCAAGGCTCACATTGACTGGTTTGAGCTGTTCCATTTCGTCTGAGCTTAAGATCCCTGCATTGGTATGGGGCAAGAGGCCGCGTTCAAGTGCTTGGATACATGCCCAATGAATGTATTCAACGGTTGACGAAAAGCCCCAGCTTCCGAGTAGAGCGCGATATTCCTTAAAGGCCGTCTCAGGCTTATCTCCTAAGCAAAAGAGTGCTTCGATGCAACCCTCCCTTTTGGCCTTGTCGAGCCATTGTAGGATTTGCTTTGGGCTCATAGTCCATTCCCCTGCCTGACCTGGTGATTTTCTATAAGAACAATAGCTGCAGAAGTTGCGACAGAGATTGGTGATGGGGATGAATACCTTCGGTGAGAAGGTTATTCTCTGCCCCCAGTGTGATTCTCGAAGAGAGTTGGCCAGGGCGCGTAATTCTTCAGTTGAAGCTCCGTCGAGCACTGGAGTTTTTATGGAGAGCATTTTTGCACAGCCTCACGAACTTAGGTGAATGTCATGTCTGGTGAGGTTGGTGAGTATCCTGCCATGCTATTGGGCAGTGGTAAAGTGCTAACCAAATGCTGCATGTAAAATTCAATTGAAGAAGTTGATGGTTTGGCCAAGGGATAACTTGTTGGCAGCGTCGAAAATAGCTCTGGCTACTGCTACGTCTTGTAGGGCTAAACCTGTGGAATCAAAGAGAGTTGTTCTTTTGGGGTATTCGCTTCGTGGATTGCGCTCGCCAACGATAACTTGGCCAAGTGTGGCAACGATGTCACTAACCGCAATGGCTTGATTTTTAAGGGGGACGTTGATTTCACCGCTATGAGCAGCTTGTTCAAGCTCGTCAACGATTATAGAGGCGTCTCGAACAATCTCTGAAGCTATCTCCTGTTTACCTGATGCATCTGCCCCCATCGCATTAATGTGAACGGTTTTGTTCTTGAGCATCTCTTGCGAAATAAGGGGACTTCGAGATGGAGTTGAGGTGCAGACGATATCGCAGTTAGAGACTTGTTCGACGCTTCCAATCTGTGCGTTGTATTTTCTCGCGAATGCGTTGGCAGTATCAGTATCGAGGTCGTTTACAATGATCTTTAGTTCCGGGAAAAGCACGTTGTGTGCTTCTAAGAGAAAATGAGCCTGAACTCCACAGCCCAAGAGCCCAAGAGTGGTTGAGGGCAGGGGCGCTAGGTACTTGGATGCGACGGCCGCAGCGGCGCCTGTGCGAATCGCAGTTAGATAGGTTGCATCCATTACCGCTAGGGGAAGTGCATTGGTGGGATCACTTAGAATATAGAGTCCCATAACCGTCGGGAGCCCGAATCGTTCGAAATTGTGGGGATGTGAGTTAACCCATTTGACACCCGCTGCATTGTCCAAAAATGCGGGCATGGCCCGGAAGTCACCATCGAATTGCGCTAAGGACAAGTAGGTCTTAGGCGGCATTTGTGCGGACCCACGAGCGTATTCGGCTAATGCATTTTCAACGGCACTGATAGCTTTGGGCATCGATATGGCTTTTCGTACATCGGCCTGGGTTAGAATTTTGGTGGTCATACGGGGTCACTCGCGGGTGAAGATCCAGTTTGTATCATCGGAAAGGCTTGGGTCATAGCGATAGCCGTCTTCGCGAAAACCTTGAAGTTGAGTTGGTTTTTGGAGCTGATTTTGAATCATGTATCGGGCCATCATTCCCCTTGCGCGTTTCGCGAACAAACCTACAACTTTTGGAACACCATTTTTAATCTCTTTAAAGTGCGGAGTGATGACTTTGGCTTGTAGTTCTTGGGCAGCGACTGATTTGAAGTACTCATTTGAAGCTAAATTCACTAGAACCGAGCAATTTGAGGAGCTGAGGTATTTATTGAGGGTGTGAGAGATGCGGTTACCCCAAAAGGAGTAGAGATTGCTGCCTCGTTTGGTTTTAAGACGGACTCCCATTTCAAGTCGATAAGGTTGAATCAGATCGAGCGGTCGTAGGACTCCGTAGAGCCCTGAGAGGATGCCAAGGTTATTTTGTGCATATTTTAACTGAGCGTTCGTTAAGGTGTGAGCTTCAAGTCCTTGATAGGTACCACCGTCAAATGTCAAGACAGCTGCTTTGCCGTTATCTTCGGTAATGGGAAGGGTCATTGTCTGAAAGCGGTCGTAATTGAGGGCTGCTAAACTATCACTGAGTTTCATCAGTTTGGAGAGCTCGGCGCAAGTAAGTTTGCGGGCGACTTTGATGAGCTCTTCCGTTTCCGGAAGTAGATCGGGAAGAGAGAAATTAAGTTGGCTCGTGCGTTGAGACGAGAGAGGTTCCAAATTCAGCTTTTTGGCCGGTGATAGGACCGCAAACATAGGATCTCCTTTGTGGAAATTGTCTGAACGCAACTAAAGCGAGCCTTGGGGAGGTGTCAAGGAAGGAGTCATTTGGGTGCGGGCTCATTATTGGGTAGAATCAGTGTGTGGGGGGACGCTTGATTGAGATGACCTGGTGGCTAAGTATTTTTGATAGATTTTTCAGGAAAGTTCCCTGCGAAATTGGGCAATTAGCTCCACCTTGGAAGAATAGACCGTCTATTTTTTCGACCATTCGAGATTGCCAACAAGGTTTGAATGATCCAGCAGGTTGTCCTCTTCCTGACGATGTTGACCAAGGGGTTGAACTTATCCAGGCCGATGCCGGTGGGCATGAGAGAACATTTGTGCGGCATGGTGTCTACGGGGATGACAGGCTTTTGGCAAAGAAGGTGGTCAGAGCGATTTCACGCTTGTTTCGCAGGCCCACCGATGAGCGGTTCAAGCTACTCTACGATGAACTATCGAGCTCCGCGGCTCTGAGCTACGTTGATGCCCTCTTGGAGTTAATTATAGACGATAAGCAATTTCATTCGGAGAACTTGCATGATTTGGCGAAGAGGTTGGCCGTTGATGCCCCAGATCGCGAGGTCGTTAAGGTTGCGATTGCGATTTTGGGGTTATTCGCCAATGAGGATGATGCCTCGATATTTATGACCTTGGGTCGTCATGAGGAATTTACTCTCTATGCGGCGGTAGCCATTGCAAATGCTGTCCGCGATTCTGATGAGGCACTGTGGGAATTGGCGCAAGAAGTGCATGGATGGGGTCGGATTCATCTTGTGGAACGAATGGCTGGCACCGACAATATTCGAATTCGTCAATGGATGCTTCGTGAAGGATACAAGAACAATATCATGAGAGAATACTCGGCTTATACCTGCGCGACATCAGGTGATTTGTTGAGTGATTTACGGCGCCCTTCGGTGGAGCAAGACCTCTTGGTAGGCGCTGGAGATCTTTTGGTGGCCTTGATCAACGGAAGGAATGGCCCTGCGTTTGGAATTTTGGATTTTCAAGATGGCGCCGAGTGCCTGGAAAACTATTTACGGCATTTGGAGGTGGCTCCGAGGAGCCTTCGAGAATTTTTGAATGCGAAAACCATCTTTGAATTTCTTAAGTCGGCAAATACTGACTGGGAGGTTCTGCGTGACCAAGGATGGACGAGTTATTTGCATTTTCATTTGCTAAAGAGCACCGAAGGCTATTTGCGCGAGCCCGTTTGGCGTTCTATGATCGAAGATGGGCTCAGGAGCGCGGTTGATGAGGATTTCTTGATGGCTGCGAAAGCCGCGCTCTACTTTTGTATCGATACATGGCCTGAGTACTTTAACAGATTGGAAAAGGGGAAAGACTATTGGTTAGAGGTGTTGCAAACAAAAGACCTCGAAAGGCTCTCCCGAGTCGTTGCTTTGGCTCGTGCTCAACTTCCTTTGACGGATTTAAGTTCAGGGCCTTCTCTTAAGGTGGCGCCTGAACTACTAGTAGAGGAGCATCGCCAGCTCTGCACTATTGTTCAGGAATTAGGGCGCTTTGCCGGAACGGGAACTGCTTTGGTGTTAGCAGCTTTGAAAAGTCCCGTTGTGCGTAATCGCTGCACTTCGCTTAAGACGCTTGCTGATTGGGGCCGAGGTAGCTGGAACTCCGAAATTATATCGGGACTGACTCAGGCTATTGAGAATGAGCCAGATGGAGATCTGCGAAGAGCCATGAAGCGAGTTCTGGTAGGTAAACCGCTGAGAGGTTCGAATTGGAAAGGAAAGCAGCCGGCTTAGCGACGTGCCCTCTTTAGGGCGTCTCTTCGTGCGAGGTTGGTTGCATATTCATCAAGTCTTGGTAAATCATGCTGAAAATCGACGAGGCGTCCCCATAAGAGAGTTTGCCCGATTATAATATCTGCCATTGAAAATTTGTTGCCCACGATAAACTCATTTCCTTTAAGGCTTTGGTCCACAACTTCACATGCTTTACGCCATTCGTATTGGGCTACTTCTTTCATTTCCGGGATACGGTGTCGTTTTGGGAGGGCGAATTTGTGTTTGGCGTTGGTCCAAAGGGGCTGCTCTAATTCGGACATACCATAAAACATCCATTGAAAGACCTCTGCTCTTTCGATGCATCCTAATTTAGGAAGCAGGTCTTTGTCTGGGTATTTTTCAGCCAAATAGGTTAATATGGCGGCGGATTCGAATAGTAGGACCGCTTCATCTCGGAGAGCTGGGACTTTGCCAGCGGGATTAATTTCTCTAAAGAAAGAAGTACGATGCTCTCCTTTCGAGAAATCAATAGGCACAGATTCGTAGTTGACATTTAGCTCTTCGAGCATCCAATAAACGCGAATAGCTCGAGTGTCTCGTCCTCCATAGACTTGAATCGTCATTTGTCTTTTTTTCCTCTCTTTGCAGGGGGCGATAACTTCGCATAAAGATGATCTTCTTGCAAAAAGATTGGAGGATCCTTGTGACTTAAGTGAGACCGAACTCATTTCTTCGATTTATGGTAACGAGCTAATGCGGATCTCGGTGGTTGGAGTCAATTTGGAGAGCGAAGCCCTCAATTTTATTGCGATTGAGGAACTTTGTTTCAATTTATTACTTGGTAGAGGTTGACGATTGGAGTTTCATAGATGAAGAGCGCAGTGGTACACTACACCGGAAAGAAGGGGCTCTAGATGTCCGAATTGCGAGAAAAATTGAATGAGGAATTAGCAATAGCACCGTGGGAGGCGTTGTTACCACACGCCGAGCGCGATTGTTTGATTTGCGTTTCGAGTGATATTGGACTCGTTGACGTAGGCGTGGCGGTTGCGAGTGATGACGTAGCTAAAGTAAATCACTGGATGGGAACCGGACAAATTCGAAAGCCCACAAAAAAAGAACTTGATTCTTGGAATCAAACACCCGCGAGTTTTTTCCAGTTCCTAATCGTTCAGCCATATGTCTTGATCATGCAGTATTTTCTCGAATCTCAGGAAATTCATTAGACTTTGAAGTCGTAAAAATCGACTCCAATATCGTTGATATTTTCAACGGCCCCTTTGCCCACATGTTTAATAAAAAATTCGTGTTTGGGTTCGTACTCTAGATTGATAGGTCGTCCGGCGTGCAGGTTGTGATATTGCGTTTGGGTTAAGTCTATCGAATTTTGAAGGGCCTTTTGATTATTGAGTCTAGTCGCTGATTTTCTCCAATCCGAGGGGACACACATGGGAATAGCCTCTGCTGCATCTCCACTACCATATCCTAACGCCAGAATCGCTTCATGTTGGATTTCAAGATTTTGTCGATGTGCATCTTCAAGTCCTGCTCCTACCCATGCCGGGAGCGAAGCGGTGTAGAGGTTTCCTAACTCACTTACGGTGTCTTGACCTAATCTTAGTTTGGCACACACTAGTTCTTGGTATTCGGTATTCTCTCTAAAAGTGCGAAGTAGTTTCGTTAAGTTAGGAGTTGGGGTCGAATGAACTGCATCAACGGTCCCAAAGCAGCTTAATTCCTGTTGGGCTCCAACTTCGTTTCGAATCACGTCGGCGTTCAGCCCGGCCGTACCGGCTAGCTTGTTGAATGCTTCACGGTTTGTTTCAGTTTGCGCGAGGTGTGTTAAGTATGCCATTCCCAAAGAAGTTTCTGGCATTCTTTGATAGGGTCGATGTGCAAAAACGAAGCTGACATGGGTTAGGTAGTCCTCTAGAGAAACTTCCAGTTTTTTCGTCATTGAATCAAGGGCTTTGATAGTAGCATCGATGAAGCAATTCGTTGAGAATTTGCCATTGAAGACCGGAAAGTCATGGAGGTGAACTTTGTTGGGTGCGTATTGCTCGCTCAGGTATCGTTTAGCCGGCTTTCGAAAATCTAAACCTCTATATTGGCTTGCAGTACCTGCGTTTTGGAGCTGCACTTCAAGGAGTTGTGGATTCTCGCAAACCCATTGAGCAACCGCACCGGCGCCTTGAGTCTGCTCTCCGGTGCTCCCGCGTTCGTAACTGGCGATGTCTGAGCTGAGGACGATGGCTTGTTTGCCAGCGCCGTCCATGGCCAGATATCGAATGGCTGCCTTTAATGCATAGACTCCTGCGAGACAGGCTTGTTTGATTTCCGGAACTTCGCACTCGTTGGGAAGTAATGGCATATCGAGTTTCTTGAGGCCTTCGTTGATCATGCCCTTAACGATTACCGCTCCGATCGCATTATCGGTACTTGACTCTGTTCCTAGAGCAAGAAAACCAATTTTTCGAGGATCGATTTCATAGTTTTCAATTAAACGCAGTGCTGCATTGGCGGCCATGGTATAGACGTTCTCGTGCAGTCCGGGTACTCGGAAGCCAGATCCGACCACCTTACGAACCTTGGTCCAAGGATTTTGGGTCCATTCACACCAATCTTCGAGTGATACTCGAAATGGAGGGACATAGAGAGCTTGTCCGTGAATACCAAAGTGTCGTTTTGTCATTTCTGCCGTCCTTTATCGGTACTTCGCTCTGGAGCTGCGCAATGCGGTGCTTGGCTGATAAAATTTCAAGAGGTGAGTTTTGCCACAAATGGATCAACTTGGAAAGATGGGAAACGAGATGCCGCCCATGTAGCCACGGAAGGGGAAAGTAAGAGTGGTTCGGGCTTCTAAGATTCTACTTCGAAAACTGTTTTCAATTGCTCAACTAGTTCCGAAATAGAAACCGTAGCGTTTTTGTTGGTCCTGTAGACGCCGATTCTTAGTGAAACACTGGGTTGACCTGCCCATGGCCAAAAGGCAGCGAAGGCTAAGAGCCCCCCACCTAGATCTTTGGTGTATAACGTTTGACCATTGTGAAGGCCGGCAAGGAAATTGACCAACCCTTGGATACTCTGTCCACCGTCTTTATGGTTGTCCGAAGTCCAACTATGGCTAAAGCAGTTATTGAACTTGAATTTGATTGATTCCGCTGACTCGGGTTTGGTCGCCAGGAGAACCGTTCGATAACGATTATCCCAGCCCCAGAACACCGACGTATCAGCGGCGGCTCGAATTGTGGATAATGATTCGGAGAGACTCTTGTTTATCGCTTTACTCATGGGCTTAGAGTAATGACTTCCGGAGGTCGCATCAAGAAATGGGGCAGATTCTAGATCGTTTATCCAAAGGCCGAAAACGGAGGCTTGAAAATGTGCAATACCCGGATATAACGGGGTTTTCCCATTTCGGGTACTGCTTAATTTAGTGAATTAATAAATTTATCTACCAAAAAACAACTTTGCTGCGAAATTCCCACAGAGGGTGTTTCAAAGATTATCAAACTGAAGCAGTTTTAACACAAGTCCTTGAAGTTCCTAATGCTTTGCTAATTTGAAGGGAAGTCCGTCCTTAGCGTCGCGCTAACAAGTTCGGTGCTCCTAGAAATTCTTCAATCTCGCCTCTCAATTCTGCACCAAACTCATAAAGAGAGCGGTCTAGAATGTGCTCCGCTTGGGCAAGTCGTTTAAGAACAACCTTAATTTGTTCATCGTTGGGGTATCGGTCTACAAGTGCTTTTCGCTCTTCACGGCTAAGGTTTTCCATAGAGTTGGCTCCTTCTTTGTTTGGGATGAGCTTGTCTCTATACTGGGCGAATCGGTGGTGCAAGTTTGCCTTAGGTGGCGGCTTCGATTTGGATGGTGCTCATGAACTCCTGATACTCCATCCAGGCTTGTTGCATGTGTTTTTTGTATTGGGCTAGCTGCACCTTCAACTCCTGACGCATCTTTTTACTATCTGGATTCCGTCGAAGTACTCGGTTGTTTCTGAGGTTGACGTAACGCTTTCGGGTCCGTGTCAATTCAAATGCAGCTGCTTCAATTTGAGCTTGAAGTTGTTCCCGTCGATACCGCATTGATTCGGCTAGCTGCTGGGGAAGGTTCTTGAGCATCGGTTCCGTTGTTTTTTGGGCCATTTGGAGTCGCGCTCTGGCTATAGAAAGCTCCGGCGTGCGTCGAAGTTTCGATGTGAGCTTTACAAAGGATAGGCAGGATATGAACCACTTCGAGGGGTCCCAGTGATACTTGCGTATTCCATTGCGATAATCTCCTTGAAAGGTGTGATGAAAATTGTGGTAGCCCTCACCGAATGTGAATAATGCTAGCCACCAGCTATCTCGCGCCGATGACTTATCGCTGTAGGGTTGTGAACCAAAATAGTGTGCCGCTGAATTGATCAGGAAAGTTGTGTGATGTAATAAAACAAGGCGTAGGACTCCTCCAATTAAGAATCCACCCCATGCACTTCCGTAGAAGTAGCCAATGATTGTGGGCACTGCAATTCCAATTGTTAGTCCTATTGTGATACAATATTTGTGTTGCCACATTACCAGTGGTTTTTTTTGAAGATCTCGAACTGTTTTGAAATCGGGGTCTGGTCTTGCCTTGAAAAATATCCAGCCCATATGTGACCAGAAAAATCCTTTTTGCGCATTGTATGGGTCTTTGTTCGTGTCTACTTGTCGATGATGGATTCTATGCTGCGCAGACCATTCTAAAGCACTATTTTGAAAGGCGGCGGCTCCAAAGAGGAGGTAAAAAAGTTGAATGCTCCAATGGCAGTCGTAGGTTTTGTGCGAGAAGTATCGATGATACCCTGCAGTGATCGAGAGACCTATTGCAGAGTACATTAGTACTAAAAGGAGGATGTCTTCGAGAAGAAACCCAAAGTGGTACCAATACAACGCTGTTCCTAGTATGGCGATTATTGGTGTCGTTATTAGGGTGATGCTATTGATCCAGTCTATTTGGCCGTGGTTTTTCATTCGCGTACCTCCATGAGCGGTTTGGTTAGCTCGGATCCCACTTTGGCCTATTAATAATGATTTTTCAGTCACCAATCCGTCATGACATGTAATGATTGTGTCACTGGTGTATTGTGCACTGCGTAATGCTATATCGTTTCGAGTTGGCAAAACGGGAGGATTGCAAATACTAAGAGTGGCAGAACGAAATTCGAAGGAAGTGTCAAGGTATGTAGAAGAGAGTCTAATAGAAAGTGATGACGTTTGTGGATATGCTTTTGCGAACCAAATCTGTTAATTCAATTCGTCTAGTTGTTGAATTATAGCTTCAAGCTCCTCTTGCTTTTCTAGCCAAGTGAACTCCTTGGCTTCAATGAAATCGTTCAGTTCTTCCAAGCGCTCGTTCCTGTCTCGGGAGTAAGCTCCCGAATCTGACATAAAGAGGTCGAGAATCTCCTGACGTTCTGATTGCAGAGATTCTAGTTCTCCTTCCAGTTTGTCTACCAACTTGGATATCTTGTTTCTACTGGATTGAAGCTCTTTCTTTAATTTGTATCTGTTTTTGTTGTCACTGGTTAATTGTTTTCTGGGCGAGATTGCTCCCTTTTTCGGCTCTTGGTTTATTTCCTCTAAGTCAAGGGAGTTTTCTAAGTGATACACGTAGTCCTGGTAATTACCATTATAAATTTCGATTGAGCCATCTTTGACTTGGACGATGTGGGTTGCAACCATTTGAACAAATGTGCGGTCGTGACTCACAAAGAAAACGGTGCCTGGAAATGAATGCAACGCTCTGCCTAATCCTTCCACTGTCTCAAAGTCGAGGTGGTTGGTCGGCTCATCAAGAAGAAGAATGTCGCTCTTGCTCAAGAGCATTCGAGCTAAGCATACACGTGCTTTTTCACCCCCGCTAAGTACGCGTATCGGTTTATGGACGTCGTCTCCGCTAAACAAGAAACTACCTGCGAGATTGAGAATTTGCTGGCGTGTAATGTCAGCGGATGCCGTTCTTTCTAAATAACTCAGTATACTGTCACTCTCTGGAAGTTCCTGAAAAACGTGTTGCGCATAATACGCAATCTTCAGTCCGGACTTCCAGGAAAAGCTTCCCCCTTTGGTTTGGATGTCGTCCGCAATGGTGCGAAGGAACGTGGTTTTACCTTGACCGTTGTCGCCAACGACTGCCACTTTAGCTCCACGTTCTACGGATAATGTGACATTGTCTGCGATTGTTTTTGTAGGATAGCCGATGCTCAGATTTGTAGTCGTGAGAGCAAATCCCTTACGATTTTCGACTTCGGGAATAAGAATATTGACGAGTCTGCTGTTTTGCCGGGTTTCTACGAAATGCAGCTTATCGAGTTGCTTTTGTTTGGATTGGGCTTGGGAGGCTTTGTTGGCTTTCGCTCTAAATCGGGTAACGAAGGTTTCAAGCTCTTTTCGTTTAGTTGCTATGTTCTTATTTTGCCGGTTTTGTTGTTTGAGTTGTTCATCTTTGAACTCTAAGTAAGAGTCGATATCTCCCGGATAGAGAAAGAGCTGGCCGGCATCTACATCGAGGGTATGCTCGGCGGTGCGCTTTAGGAAAGCTCTATCGTGCGAAACAATGAGAAAGCCTCCCTGAAAACTGCGCAGGAAATGCTCTAAGAGCATGAGTGTATTTAGGTCGAGATAGTTTGTCGGCTCATCTAATATCAAGAAGTTGGGTTCTTCTAGGAGCATGGCAGCCAATTTTACTCGGGTTTGATATCCACCGGAGAGTTCGGCTATTTGTGTGTCAAGTAATTGGTTTTTGAGTTGAAAACTTCCTGCTACCTTACCGCATTGCCAGGATTCCTTTCCTGTATGGCGAATCAAAAAATCCATGACTTTTTCGTCGGGTTTGAAAGGGTCGTGCTGCTCTAGGTAGCTAAGACGCATTTCTTTACTGGTGTGTATCGAACCCAGGTCAGCTTCCGTTTCTTTTGTAATGAGCTTACAAAAAGTCGATTTACCCGCCCCATTACGCCCGATAACGCCTATCTTTTGTCCTTCAAAGATATTGACGCTGGCATCGGAAAAGAGTTCGGTCGGACCGTAGTGTTTGGATATGTTTTGAACTTGAATCAGAGCGGACATGGTTAACTAAGAGGTGGCTATTAAGGAAAGTACCCAAGAAATTCCTATCCACGCTCCAATGGCAGAACCTAGGTTGGCAAGTACTGCTACCAATAGGACCCGCGTGAAGGGATTCTTGTAGATTCCTTTAAGATTACGAACATCGCTATTGATTCGTTCGCAATCGGCAACGGTTGGTTTTCTTAGCCATGCCTCCACCAGACCTACTACCATTCCCGAGCCAATCAGAGGATTGAGGGATGTGATGGGGGAGCTCACAAAGGCCGCAAGGACAGATAGAATTTTTCCTCCCCCAATTGCGGCAAAGAGGGCGGAGGCGATCGAGTTGGGTAGCACCCAAGCGAAAAGCAATTCGTCGAAGGTACGACCTTCATTTTTAGTTATGCCGAATGAAAAGGCTGCCACAATTAGGGCCGGAATTAGCCATTTCAGCATTCCGGTTACTTTGGATGGAGGTGGAAGAACGTCGAGTTTTTCCCTATCTATTGGTTTGCCGAAATAAGTTTGCATGCCGGCAACGTGACCAGCTCCAACGATAGCGACAATCGTATTGCCTGGCGCTTCTTCAATGGACGACATTAAGTATTGGTCACGCTCGTCGATCAGGGGCTTTTGTACCTCGGGCATAACTCGGGCCAGCTCCTCCATCATTTCAGTGAGCTGATCTTTTTCTTTTAGCTCTTCAATTTGCTCGGCTTCGATGGTTTCAGTGCTGACGAGGCTGCCGAGGATACCCCCGAGGAGATTGAGTTTTTGCCAAAAGGAGAGATTTCTCCAGGTTCGTTTCAAGGTGGCTTGAATATCTCGATCTGCCAGGCAAAGCTCCGCACCAATTTCTTTGGCTTTTTGTACCCCAGCGATTAACTCGGCGCCGGGTTCGACTCCCAATTCTTTGCCTAGTCGACGTTGATAAGCGCCAACTGCAAGGTTAGCCAAGAGCAAGAGCATCTTGCCTTCACGAATTACCTTGAAGATGTCGAGGTTTTTCCAGCGGTCTTTATCTGTCAGCGCTTGGTAGCGTGTATCACACAACTCGACGCAGACCGTGTCCGGTTGAAGGGCAGTGATGGTCTCTTCGACCTCTTCAACACTTTCTTGAGAAACGTGGGCGGTGCCTACAATATAATAGGTCTTGTCGTTTCTGACGAGACGAGTAACATTTGCTCCAAGAGCTGGCTCTGACAATTGTACATCGGACATAGTGAAAGGCTAGTAGCACGAGAGGCCTTCGGGTGGCTAGTGTCGAATAAAGATGGAGAGGGCTGGAGAGTTGCGGTGGGAGTTTTGAGAAAGAGAAAGGTGGGTTGGGGGGCAAATAGAGGGTCTACGTGAATCAGTTGCAGTAAGGGCCTAGAAATAAAGCACTATTCGTGAAGCAATACTAATGTTGAGGCTGACTGGATTCTCGAGAATAAGTCTGGCCCCCTCTGGGAGAGGCCGGCACCAATGAAGGGACAATGAGCTTGGGCGAAGTGACTGACTATGAATGACTGGCATCTGTTTGTTCAGGTTTAACATCGATGAACATAAGAGCGAAGATTGGGACAACGAGCTCTTGGGTTGGGCCTTGCTGTGGCAGGGGGGCCACAATAGATCCAAGGACGATGTGGATTCGTTGACACAACGCAGCGGGTATTCTGGTTTGAAGGCTCTATTTCGTTAAGAAAACCGGTTGGGCCTTCAATTGGCACATTTTCTGATTAGAGTTTCTTAGGTATTTATAAAGCGCCTTTAGTGCAGAAAATGGATTCATGAATGACTCACTGGTTGGAAGGGCTCCAATCCAGTCCCTATCTTAGGATTGTCGGGCTTGGTTTTATTGTCTTGGTTTTACAGATTCCTATTGGAATGTTTAAAGACGTTATCTACGAGCGCCAGCAGAGAAGGCAGATGGCCATAGATGAAATTACCGGCAAGTGGGGGCGTGAGCAGAGTATTATTGGACCTGTCTTGATTCTTCCCTTCGAGAAGAAAATTCTTAGGGTTGAAGATGATGGACAAACGAGAATTACACGCGTGAAAGACCATGCGGTTTTCTTACCAGACGTCTTGAAGGTTAGAGCACGGGTTGAAAGCAACGTTTTGTCCCGAGGAATTTACAATGTGCCGGTTTATTCCGCCGAGCTTTCTATGACTGGTGAATTCAGTCCATTGGATTTTTCCCATGGAGAAATACCTGACCAAGATGTTTTTTGGGAGCAGGCAACTCTCAGCGTAAGTATTTCCGATGAGAGAGCAGTGTCTTCTGCGTCCCAGATTGTATGGGGCGCCAAAGTTCTTTCGCTTGAGCCTAGCTCAAAGCTTGGAGGCGATTCGGGCATTCATGCTCGGGTGCCAAGCGAGCATACAAGAGGGGTGTCTATTGAATTTGGTATTGATCTGAATATTCAAGGTAGCAATTCAATTTCATTTGCGCCGCTTGGGGAGCAATCGAGTATTTCGATGAATTCGAATTGGAAAGATCCCAGTTTCACAGGACCTTGGTTACCGGTGCGACGGAGCTCGACCGCGACTGGCTTCGATGCTGAATGGTCGGTGGAACTACTAGGGAAAAATTATCCTCGGGGTTGGATTGGCCTAACGAAGTATCAAGAAGAATTAACTGACTCCTTGGTGGGGACTCG
>CAXGXL010000020.1:0-15710 GCA_964013555.1 uncultured bacterium | reverse complement strand
CCCAAAGTCAAAAGGATAGGCAAAAAGTATCCAAGTATATCGATACTTCTTAGCGCCGTTGCCTTCACCTTTTTTTTCTCGAGCACAAATGTACTAGCAACCGACTATCACCGCACCTGGGGAAAGCTTGAGAGGAAGAAACAAGCAAAAAACTCCCCGGCTCTAAAGAACGCTCTCGCGCCATTTCGCAGGCATCTTCTTCGACTAGACAAAACCAGTAATGGGCACTGGTTAAAACAAATGGAAGCCCACAATCTATTTAAGAAGGGCGTTGACCTCAAAAAAACTCATAGAGCGTTTGAGCGTGCGATTAAGAAGGCGAAGTCGGCTAAGAAACGCCGTTACCTAAGAGAACTTCACAACGCATTCACTGAAATGGTGACGGTCATCGAAGAGGGATCTCCACCCCATCACGCTCATGACGAGTTCGAGCTGAGAAGAATTCATCTATTCGATTCCGATAGCCTTACCGGCTCACTCTCTCATCTTAGTCCTGAATCACTTGAAACCTACGCCTGGAAAGTAGTAGTCACGGCGCCCTACTCCTTAGGCCCTCTTCTTACACCTACAACTTCTTTGTATGAGAATGACTTTTTCTGCTTTCCCCCAAAACCGCCCCGCTCGAATCTAATTGAACTAAATCAATGGAAAGCTAATTTTCAAAGGGGGCCATCTACACCAGTCCTGTGCAAGAAGAACTTTCAATACATTTCGCTGCACGCAGCCGCCCCCCACCAAAGTGCCGCTCGAGATGCACTTGTAAGCTTGGAAAAACAATGGAGTTTATCACCTAGCGACAAAGAAAATCGCAAAGGCCAAATAGAGCTAGAACAAACCCTAAAAAAACTCCAAAACAACGGCAAAAAAAATATTCTTAGAGCCATTAAACAAGAATGGAAAAATCAGGCAAAGCGGCAACCCCTCTTGCGCTTAGTCCATCCGGTCTTTCACGTTGAAGCCATACCGGGCCGCCTGGTGATACAAAAAGAGCGACAAATTGTCCAAGAACGCAACACACTAAGGAGCAATACACTGGGCCAAAATGGGCGAAGGAGCAATGCACGACGACCAATCGAAGAGCGAGCAGTTCTAAAGCTCAACACAGGTTTAGGTCAACTTTGGAAAAGCTTAACTCAAGCAAACTCCAAAATCATATCGATTGGAAACAAAACAGCCCGCAAGGCTAAAAAGGCCATGAATCTTCTGGAGTGGTTGGACACGCAAATTGAAAAAGAGCGCATCGTATTCGCACCACCCGGAGAGGAAATAACCTTTGCCGAGCTCTTTTTCGAAGCACAAGCTGAACATCAGAAACTAGAAGACGACGGCCAAGTCACACCCTCGGAGCCGGCGGAGCCTGAAGTCCCAATTGCAACGACCGAAAAACCTCAAGCATCGACTGAAACCGATAAAGACTCAAGCGGTCCCCCAAAGGAAGATGGAAAACCCATAGTAGAGATTGCCGCGGAAGAGGAAGAGGAAGAGGAAGAGGAAGAGGAAGAGGAAGAGGAAGAGCCTAGTGCGGTCGAAGCGCTACTCCAAAAACGCCTTCAAAAAAAGTACAAGAAGGTATTGCTCCAAGCGAAGAACCACTTCAACGAACACAAGAGCACTGGCTGGTTGGAGACCAGTCGCTCCCTCAAAACGCAGATAGCCAGAACAGAAAAAATAACCCAAACACTGAAGAGTTCCCTAAGAAGTCTTGAAAAAACCACCAAGCTAGAAAGAGATAACTCACTGCATAAGAGTATCGTAGAATTTTCACGGCGATTCTCAAAATGGGAAACAAACGTCGTTTCGCTTATCACCTTCCTCCCATTCAACAAGACTTTTGGAACCCAAGGCCTCGAATGGCTCAAAGGATACCGAGCTTATATCATTTATCCCTACCTCCCAGAACGACGCACCGTCAAAGAAATCAGAGGCACCTACGAAAACCTTGAAAATCGACTCGAAGAAATAAAAGAAGAGCATGCAAAACTGTCAAAATCACTTCGCGTACTTTTGTCCCGCCTCAATTGAGATAAACCCGTATTTTTCCGGATAAAAGGTCTTTGTATCCTCAGAGATCGATCCCAGAGCAGGAGAGTCCGCAACCACATAAGCATCTGTTTTTATTGTCATTTCCTTTAAGAAAACCATACAGCAGGCATTTCTATCCGATTGGTTGGCAAAGTTGGTTTCTTTCTCACGAAACCAGCCTTGAGCTAGCCCCTCTAGGCATGGGAGAATGATAAGTGGGACGACTTTGTAGATTAGGTCAATAGAACTGCTATCGTCGGTGGAGAACACGGTTTATGTCACAAACGATTAGAAACTTGGCGTTATGCTCGCTCGTAGGGCTTTTAGTTTCCTTGATGCTATTTGCTCCTAAGCTTACGCAAGGCGCACTTATCATCAGCGATGTACGGCTAACCGACTTGCGGCTCACTCCGGTATTGGGTCGAGGTTACTCCCTAGCAACCAATTCCTATCAATCAGAATGCCTAGACGCGGTAGTTGTAACCGAGCCATCTTACGACTTTGCTTACAAGTTTACCGAATTCAACAGCATGTCTGAAATGACGAGCAAGCTTGACTCCAAAACGAGCGCCGGTGGAGGGGGAACAATTGGCCCCGTGCAGTTTGAAGCCGAAATGACAGCTAATTTTGCTTCTTCATCCAAGAAGAATAAAGAAGCCAAACACTTAATGGTCTCCCTTGACGTCGACACGTATTATGCTTCGGTCAATGAAGCCGTCACCCCCTTGGCTCCACCAGCTGTAGAGTTGCTCAAGAACATGGATTTTCCCGGATTTTTCGCAGCGTGTGGCCCCTATTACGTCAGAGGCATTACCAGAAATGCAAAATACACAGGTCTATTAGCATGGGAGCAAGAAACAGGGGAGAGCTCGCAAGAGATGACCATGGGGTTGAAAGCCGAAATCAGCACTCCCGCAGCAAGTGCCACTATGTCAAATGAGACAACCGTAGGTAGTACAAGTAAAAGTCAAAATAGCAGTTTGAAAATTACGGTGAAAGGGTGGGGAATCGGCAAGAACCCCGGTGCTAGTCTCATCGCAACGAGTATCGAAGAATTTAAGGCTGCCATAAAAGAAGCCTTTATCTCCATGCAAAACCCTTTGACCGGCCGAGCCACCTCCATGGAGCTTGTACCTTGGGTCGAGAATCTTGCTTTTCAACAAAATGCTCAAATTACTGGAGAAGATGTTGTAGACGGCAAACCCGTTCCCATGTTTCGAAAAAAAGATGTCCTCATTTTTAATGCAGAATTCATGCAAGAGGCAGCAAGAGCTGCGCGCATTAGGCTTCAACGCTACTATTGGGCCCGCACATGCCGCAATAATCTTCAAGATCGCTACTACTACAAAGGGGCCCTTGGTATGGATTTTGTGATTACCAACCACCGCCTTCGACGCCCTGGCATTATGCTCTCTGAGCTAGATGCAACCCTTGAGGAAAAAGAGATTCAAAAGTTGTTCGATAAAGAGTACCTGCCTTTTCTTTTCAGAGTTGAAAAGTGCCTTGACGATATGCTCAAAGATCCCAACGCCGGAAGGCGCCGGGCCGCACAGGCGCTAGCTGATTTAAAGGCTGAAGATACACCTGAAAATAAAGCGGCAAGGGCAGAACAAGAAATGAAAAAGCTGCAACAGGACGAACAAGGTATGAACACAGGCCGCGGCCTCTGGCTAGTTCGCTGGACTCAACACGCTTCATGCAAAAAGTTACAAAAAGAATTCGTACCTCCTTACACAGATGGTTGGGGAATCATGGAAGACCACTGTCAGGCTGTACGACACGATGGACCGACGCAAAAAGGCGCGGCCGACTAAGTTAATTAAAAGGAACCTTTGTTTAGGGGATACCTAACTTGATGTTATTTGGGGAACAAAACAAAACGCGGCTCATGATTCTGGGGTGTATTGTTGCGTCTTCAGCGTTCTTCCAAGACCAGTTGAAAGCACAAACTATATTGGATGACTACCGAGCTACCGATACAGCGGTTACTCCAGCATTAGGCCGTGGCTACTCACTTTCCACCAATACCTATCAATCAACGTGTCTTACCGAATTGACAACCACCGAAGCTTCTTACGATTTTTCATACGACTTCTTCGAAATAAGTGGCGCATCCCTCGACAAGGCGCAAAGTCAAAGAACCCTTTCAGGAAGTGCTAACGCCAGACGTTCTTCTACCACCCGCTTTTGGAAAGCCAGCCAAAACAGCACCAAAACCGGCTCTGTCTCCGCCGACCAGGACAAAACCACAAGCAGCTTAAAGAAAAAGACCACTCGGCAATTAGGAGCCACCTTGGTGGTATCCTCTTATTATGCCACGGTAAATGAAGCACAGTCCCCCCTGAATAAACACGCACTCGACCTGGTTGAACGCCACGATATCCCAGGTTTCTTTGCTGCCTGCGGTACCTACTACGTGCGCGGTATCACCAGAGAAGCACAGCTCAACGGGCTTTTTACATTTGAAGCCAGCAGCCAAAAAGAAGCCCAAGAGGTCATCCAAGCCGTTAAATTTTTGGCAACCAACTCCAGCAACACGCGAGTAGCGATATCCGCCGGCCTCGGCTCTAAGAAACTAAACCTTAGTCATAATAAGGAAAGCTCAACAAGTGGAACCAGTGAACTAGAGCAGAAACAACTGGACACCATCAACCGCAGTAACCTGCAAATTATGGTCAGCGGATTGGGAATGGGAAAATACAAAGATGCCAAACTCGTCGCCACGAGTATGAAAGAATTCAAAAGTGCCCTAAAGGATGCATTTAAGTCCATGCAAACACATTCCACCGGAAGAGTTACAAGTGTTGAATTGGTCAATTGGGCTGAGAATCTTCAATTTCAGTCCAAACTCCAAATGACCGGCAAAGACGTTGTCAGTGGCAAAGTAGTGCCGCTTTATCGCAAAAAAGACGTGTTAACCTTTAATGGCGAGTTTATGGCTGAAATGAACCGAGCCCTGCGCCAAAAACTCACCACTTATTTCTTGGCTCGGGATTGTCGAACCAAAGCAGCCAGCCTGAAAACACAGCCCGGAAGCTCGAGAAAAGTGCTTGAAAATCGCCAAACCGGTAAACCAGGAATCTCAATTGACGACCTTCAAAAACAACTCACAACCAAGTTCGTTCAAAAAGTGATATTTGAGGGTGAATACCTCAACTACCTCAACGGCTCCGGAGGCGGGAGTAAAGATAGTGGTAACTACGAAAATTGCATGCATTCATTGCTCACCGGCAACAGCAAAAAAAATGTAACTTCAGATGATTCTCAAACAGCAACTATTTCTGATGCAATCGATGCCCAAGAGACCAATGAAGTGCTTCGCGAAATAGCCAAAAGACAGAACGCCATCAAAGAACAATCTAATAGAGCGGGTAAGGGGCTCTATTTGAAGCGTTGGACATCACACCCAAGCTGCTTCAAACTGCAAAAGAAATTTCCCCCTCCGTCTATTCCGTTTCTTCAAGAGTATTGTTTACCGACGTGGTCAAGAGGGGTCACAAAAATATGATTGTATTATTTAAGGAGAAGCCAATGAAACGCTTCGACTACCGACCGAAAAATAGATTCGCCCTTCTGGCCTATTGGGCGGTCGTATTAGCAGTGGTTATCTCTCCGTTGCTTGCTACGGCTGGCCCAACCGTCATCCGAGATGAACGTGTAACCGACCTATCTGTCACACCAGTTTTAGGTCGCGGATATTCTATTGCTACTAATACCTACCAATCAGCATGCCTCAAAGAGGTTGTCATCACCGAGCCCTCCTATGACTTTAAATTTGATTTTCACGAGTTCACGAGTAAAAACGTAAACGATTTGGTTAATACGCGTGAAGATAACCCCATTGTTGCAAAAGCCTGGAGTTTTGTAACCGACCAAGTTACAAAGGTAACAGGACTCGATTTAACCCAAAGAACCGATGGGCCTAGTAGCGAAAAATCCACCAAGCAAACCCACTTCATTGCTGCCTTTATTAACGTGTCCACCTATTACGCGTCTGTGGATGAAGCAGCCACTCCTCTTAGTGACAACGCCGCAGAGCTTTTGACTGAGAAGGATATTCCGGGCTTCTTTGCTTCTTGCGGACCTTATTACGTGCGGGGGATTAACCGAGATGCTCTATTTGTAGCCCTCTTCACCCTAGAGGCTACAACCAAAGAGGAAATGAAAGTAGTGTCCACCAGGGTTCGTGACCAACTGTTGGGATTCAATCTCCTTGGCAGTGTCAAAGAAAGCGCGGGAACCTTTAAGACCAAATCAAGCAAGATGCGAATTCTAACCCGCGCATGGGGTCTTGGTAAAAACGAAGAGGCTTCGCTGATTGCAACAAACGTTGAGGAATTCAAACAATCCGTAAAGGCAGCGTTCACCGCTATGCAAAAACCATCCACCGGACGCGTCTCTTCAGTTGAGCTCGTCCCCTGGGTTGAAAACACGGACTTTCAAGCGAAACTCAAAATGCGTGGTCAAGACAAGGTCGATGGAGTGGAGGTCCCACTCTATGAGAAAAAAGACATCATTACATTCAATGGTGAATTTCTAGCTGAAATGAACCGCGCCTCAAGAGCCCGCCTCAATCGATACTACAAAGCAAGGCTATGCCGTAACGCTATTTCTGAAAAATACTGGGACGATAAAATGGGAATCGCGTTCCGGTATAGAGGTCAGCGAGTTAAGAATCACCGCACTCTAGAGCCGGGAGTCACCCTTGAAAAATTGAATAGAACCCTTACTGACAGGCTCGTCCAGAATCTATTCGATAAAGACTACATGGATTTTCAAAAAAACAACCGAAAAGCAAATTACATGGGGTGTGTTAGAGATCTACTCTTTACCGAACCACCACCGCTCACTCCCGGAGCTTCACCCGAAGAACGGGCCGCCGCCGAAAGCCAAGCGCAACTTCAAGGTAAGGGACTCTATCTAAAAAGATGGACCGACCACAAAGTATGCCGTACACTCCAAAAAGAATTTGTGCCGCCGGTTCAACCAGCTTATCGCATGTTCGAGAACCACTGCATGCCTCAACTGATGACCGAACGCGCACCAGCATCTGCGGCAGGTGATAAACCTACGGGAGTGCAAAACCCCGAGGAAACCAGCGATGATGACGATGATGACATGGACGATTCCCCGTTCTAACTCTTAGAACCCACTTTCCCCTCCTCCATCGACACTACGCTTAAGTTATCCGGCTCAGTTGGGGTTGTAGCCTACTGCTCTTGCTCTTGCATTTGCTGATTAAAAGAGAAGTCGCTGGGCAACCGAACAGGGCTATGCTTAATGCCCCGTCTTTGTGCTGCAGCCTCAAATGCTTCCCCTAAAAGGGAGCTAGTCCCGTCCGCCACAAATCGGTTAAGGTCGTAACGAAATAGCTCTGAAAAGAGATTTTGCTCGGCACACCGCTTAGCCAAATACAAGGTGCGTTGTGCCTCTTCACTTTCCATACCATCCTCACTGGCCTCAAATTGGCCAAGTGCACTCTGATAGTGTTCGAGTAATTGAGCTTGATTCGCTTCGGCTATAGTAATTGCGTCATCCAAGAACTTGTCCAAAAGAGTTGTATTTAACTCTTCTTTACTCCAAATCGCCCGATGAAGTAGATCTCGAACTCCTTCAATCTCAGGATAAGCGAGACGAGCGACGTAGCCGTCATCCCGAAAATCCCTCGCTCGCGGTGTTAGTCCGCGGTTGAAGGGCGAATCGATCGTATCTTCTACTCTAATCTCCGCATTCAGAGAACGTCTTTCACCTACAACTCTCATAGTAGGCTCTAAGGCTCGGCGAGTTGCTTCAGTTCCCACCTCAAGATCAGAGAGAGTGGAGTCGTCCTTGCGAACCTCTTGCTTAAGCTCCAGCCAATGCTTGAGGTGCTCAAGCTCGTGCGCCAGTGCAGGAAGAGAAAAGTCTTGAGATAAATCAATACCTATTATGGGCTTTCCTGCATCTGAAACTCGAAAATAAGGATTCACAAATGCCTGGCCAACCCTTTCATCAGCGCGGGCATCACTTCGAAACAATCGCACCTCAGCCCCGTAACGCGATGCCGTATCAAGCATTCGCTGAAGAGCAGGATCTCGTGACTCTGTATAGCGAGCGACTTCAGAGAGCACAGTCTTCTTGTCTCCATGGTGAGTGCAGCGTACCACTACAGGTCCCTCTGGAAGAGAAGTTGTTTGCACCAATTTTTTTCGCAGAGATTTCAACCCGAGATTGGCTATTTCGGCTTTCGAGTAACGCTGATCTACCTTCTCAAGCTTAGCTAGTCGAGCTTCCACTTCTTTCTCCAATCCCGACACGGGTCGAGTAGTATGGTCGTATAATGTCTGCCGATACGATAAGAGTGATTCGTGCAGCTCAGTCTGTGAAATCTCTCCATCGTCGTAATCCCGAAGGACAGACATCAAGCCAGCCATCTCCCGCCCCAACAGGTCCATCAATTCTCTTTGTTTGTGGGCAAGAAAACTAAGGGAACCATCTCGCGGTACCACAGCCAGTGATCCAGGAGCACTTCGCAAGGTTAGCTCGTTCAATTCATCGATTAAGCTTAATAAAGCCTGCTTGCGCCCTGCCCCAACATGGGGGGTTTTTACAACCGAAACCAGGGGCTCAGCATTGAGAGGTCGAATTCTCGGGGTTTCGGATAGAACTACCCCAATTCCGTAACCACCTCCCTGCGAAGTATTTGTCGAAGCGCTTCCTGTTTCTGCGGTTCGCAATAAGAGGGAGTTTGGTCCCGCATCAACGTTTCCTTCCCCATCCATAACGATAAAAAGTCGCCAATCGTTTGCTTGGCTTCCATACGCCAGAGTAACCCCATCACTGTCCAATTCCGGGGTCATCATAAGAGCAAACTCGGCAAATTGCTGGACAATAAAATGACTGGGATTAGCCTTTACTTGCCTGACAACGTCCTCGCGCTCTTCTTGGGTAAGATTCACCAAAAGATAGACACCATCCCCCCCCGAGCGGTCAGGCTCTTTGACCACATAGTTATGCAAGTCCGGATCGTTATAAAATGTATCGTACTCTTCTAGTTTAAGAGTGCGAGGAGGGTGCGCGATGCGGTCCGTGGGTACAGGATTGTCCGAATCACGGCGGTAGCCGGGAGCTAGATATTGTGAAACGGCCTGAAAAATTCGCTTATCATCGACCGTTCGGCCACCGAGAGCACTGTAATACAACTTACGGCTCTTAATCGCTCTTAGAAAGCTCCCCTCTCCTGCCGTTGGCCGGCCAGGATCTAATCCAATTCGGTCAAAAGCCGTTTGGGGTACTGGCTTACCGTCTTTATCTTTCTTAACGTCGATTATGTCACCATCGGAGTCATAAACAAAGTTGTAGAGAACCCCAGGCTGAAGTTCTACACCCAATTTACGCTCTAACTCTCTAGGATCCGCAAAAGCGGGTGTTTTCATGTAGATGCCATCTTCGTTATTCTGCAAAAAGAAAGACTCTTCGGCACGGCCGTAGATTCCGGTCACTACAGGATCACTCTCGGGATCTCCGGTATTGAGGCGAATCCACCCGGCTGCATCCTGATAGAGGTCCTGAGGCCGGACCAAAGGCATCCCACTGAACATTGAAATAGAAGCTACATCGGGGTGCGCACCATTGTAGACGCCCGGACTAACTACAACCGATATTCCTTTGTCGTTACCAGTCCAGCATAATGCATTGCTTTCAATAGCCTCTCTAAGAATTTCGAAGGTTCTATCCTCGGGCAAGTTGTGGCGAATTGTATTAAAAAGCTTTGGATCTACTTCAGAAAGCAACTGCATCAATTGATAGTTGTTGCTCAGACCGCTTGGTGTTCCAAGATTGACTTCAAAAAACACCGGATCCATTTTGTCTAAATTCCCTACTGCCGCATCAAAGCCGCCAACCGCAAGAAATGGATAGTCGCGCATCTCCGGCCCTGCCACGCTTGGCTCCAGATAAATCGATTCCGTAATCGCAGATAAAATCTGCACTTGGTCTTCCGCCGGCAAATGAGTAATCCCCAAAGACTCCGCATCTATGGTTTCCGCCGAATAAATTTTCTGCAAAAGCCCACGAAAGGCACGCATCACCGATTTCGAGGAGTCGACCAAACCCGTGTATTGTTTTTCGGCAATCGGTGCGATGAAGCCGTTTACCGGGACTTTAAATATCTTGTCGTACGCACCAGTTTCATGATTCTTGGTACGAAACGACATTTCGTAACGTGCATAGGCCTCACGAAGGCTCTCATTCAGTGCCGCTTGAGTCTTGGGATCTCGAGTTAAAGCCTCTTGCACCAATCGGCGAACGTATTTACGCGGCTTGCCGTCACTCCCTAGATAATAGTTGTGGGAAGGAATGACTGTGGTGGCCCCATCTTTTCGCTCGAGACGCAAAGTATTCGGACAAATCAATTTCTTAAAGGGCTCAGCAACCTCAGCCACTTTGCTCCCCGGTTGGAGAGCTTCTTGAACCTTTTGTTTCGGGCTAATTGGGGTCGAGGCTGACGGCATCGGGGAAACTACCTGCAACGCATCAGAGACCGACACGACCGAGGCTGAATCGGAAACTTTCGGTGAGGTGGGTACCCGCTGCTCAGCGGCATTGGACGTTACCCGACTTTGAGCCTCAGCTCGTTGAGACAGGGATAGATTTTTCATTACTGGCAACCTTCCTAGTAGGTTAGACATATCTGTGGATTCGACTCTCGTTGATTGTATCGGTGCTGGATTCTAAATGTTGCTTGCCAACGTATCTAAGTCTGAGCCCAAGAAAGAGCGCCAAGTGGACAAAAATCAATTAACTAATAAAACTAAATAGTTACGAGACAGAATTTCTTGGCCGCGGCAACAAGCTAAGCGCCAAATTTGTGGGTAAATCCAAAGAGCGCCAGAGCGTATTTGCAGGGCACTAACGACTTGGCACTTGGCTCTAGAAAGTTGCGCTAAGACAGACCGATTTTTTCCAGAAAGAAAGGTCTAGTTTTTCTGTCAAACGTGGATGCTGAAAATAAGGAGAGCGAGATTGGCTGCTCGCTTCTCCAAAACCGGCATTTTATGAATAAAAATTGCGAAAACGAAAACTCATGTGGTCTTATTCTCACGCTCAGACTTGAAGCTCTCTTAGCCAAGCCTGTTCGGCACCGAGGAGTGTAATCGAAGAGTTCTATTCGCCACCACCGCCTTCGCCTCCCTGATTCTTCTTATCCTCAGCGGCTTTTTTCCTCGCCAGACTCGCCGTACTATTAGGGTCTTTCCGCAAAGCTGCCTGATACTCTTTTTGCTCGATAAACTGCTTAAAAATCGGGTTATTCTCCATCCTACTCGGGGGACCCCAAATTTCAGGCATACAGCATTGCTCTATCCAAACCCAATTCTTAGGAGACTGAGGAGCGAGCTTGAGACTCTTACACTCTTCGTAGTCCGACCAACGCCACAAGAAAATAGCCTTCCCGCGCTCAAGTTGCCGTAGCTTGGTGTTCTTGCCAGTCTCCTTGGTTTCTTTCATTTCCGTCCTAAAATTGGTAATCTGGCTCAATTTACTTTGATCGCCGAGAAGAATGCTCTCTGCACAAACTTCGTATTGGTCAAGAAAAGTCATGTAGTCTTTCCAGAGTCCATCGCTCATCTTATCTCGACGGAAAATATTCTGCATGGTTCCTACGGTTTTTCCAGGAAGACCGGCCTCGACATGATTCTTTAGAACCATCCAATCCGCATGATTGGTAGCATCAATTTGGCTCTCGCAATTTCGTGAAAGATAATACCGACCCTGCCGCAGGCGTAAAGCCCGATGCATCTCAGCCAAATATTCACCATTGGCAGTTAAGATGTCCTTCTTTCTAAAGAGAGGAACTTCTTTTCCGTTAATGAATTCCTTTGTCTCCATCTTCAAATGCTTTTGAACGGCTACATTTTCAGTCCACGGAACAATCTCCGTGCTTTGAACCCTACCAGCCAGTGGATTCTGCATCATCGTATAAGCACCTTTAATAGCGGCCTTGAATTCTTCCATAGTAAAGGCCACGAGATTGGTGTTTTTGTCATGAGTCAAACCAGTGCCCTTAAACCGAATGGTAATTTTCTTTTGTGCAATAGACGACTTTTTCGCAAAAGCGGTGTCTCTAGCCGCTTTAGTAGCACAAACAAAATATCGATTCTTTTTGTGACAGTTATTCGGCTTAACGTATTCACCTGAACCATTGTTATTAAAGAGAAAGTGGTTCTCGTCATTATCGTAACTCGAAGTAACCGCATACGCCGCAGGACCACCGTTACCCATGTTCAACCAAGCCTCCATGTGCTCCATGGTAGCAAGTCTACCCCCCTCATCAAAACAGTGCTTTTCAAGCTTTCGACAGTTAAAGTCCTGATCGTTGTCGACATACTCATGTGTATATCGTGGCTGACTAAAGCAAAGTGGGAACCGAAGGCCCGTTCCCTGTGAACCGATCTTAGTCCTGTAACCGTCTGCAGCCTTAGCGCAGGTATATTTGGTGTCGTCCACACCTCGACCGCTGCCCATTCCCATGGCGTCTTGTCTAAGGCCCTCTGCTGCTTTATTCTTGATATTCTCAATTGCTGCTGCATCTGCCCCCTTCGGAACTTTTTCGTCTTGCTCAAAGACCGCCTCGTATTTGGACTCACGGTTAATTCCGCGAACGTAGTAGGTACCGCAGGCCTGGAAAAAACCGGGAACATCGTTTCGATCTAAGAGCTTCACAGCATCCGGGGCAAGTTTCGTTTTAGACTCATCCACCGACGCATAATAAGTCAGCACGTTAATCTTAACTCCCATGAAGATTTTGACGGTGTCGATGACCCTTAGAGAGTTCGCATTGGCCTTCTGCTTGTCAGCTTCGGCCTTTTCTTCCGGAGTCATGGCTCTTTCCGTCACGGGAGCACCCAGAGCCATTCTTTCTGCTATGAACCATGAGAAATCCGCCTCCGCCGCAGTGGCGCCAGGCTGGTAGGATCCCGAAATCGAAAGCTCCTTGAAAGAATAATCGAAATCGTACGAAGGCTCGGTTAATTGGACATCCTTCATGCACAAAGACTGATAGCTATTGGTCGCAAGCGAGAAGCCCCTACCCAAGACGGGAGTTTGAGCAATATCTTTTGCACGCATATCGCGAATAATGTTCTGCGCCGTGGAGATGGTAGCTCCCCAGCACAAGAGCAACGCTGCACATGCAGCCAATGAAGAACAAAATCCAATTCGTCTCATTCGAAACTCCCCGTGATGGTCTAAATTAACTCTAACGACTTTCTCTAAGTCGATGCAATACTCAACGATCGTCCAAGAACTAATATCGAAAAACCAGAATATTTCATCAACGTTTGCAATAGCTTAGAGACCTAGAGGGCGTGCTTTCACATGTTTTTTTTTACGGCAATTCAAAGTTCGACTTCCAATCTTAACAAGACTTAAAAAAACAGATTCTAAGGCGTATTTTTGGGGCTGAGCACGCGGAAAAACGGCCCCAAAAGCCATTTTGCAACCGCACCGAGCACGACAACGTTTAATTTGTTCGCGCTGAGCTAATCCGGTTGCCAGATTGTGCCTGAAACGCTTCACGATACTCAGCAACACTGAGCAACTCTTCTGGAAGTTCGTCTGGGTTGCCCCAAACAACGGGTAAACAGCAGGTCTTAACGGCCTCAAAACCAGGAAAAGCCGGAGGCACCAGATCAATATCAGTACACTCCTTGTAGGAGGTGTATCTGAACAAGAAAAGAGCCTTTCCGCGCGTCAATCGACGCTCCATCATATTCCCCTCCGCGCGCTTACGACGAAGCTCCATGGGAAGGCGTTTGTCCAATGCAGCAATAGCCCCGGGGGGTCCGCTCAGTATTTGTTCAACACATCGCTCGTAATCCACGAGATAGTCGAAATAGGACTCTTTTCGAAGAATACGAGTAACCTTGTCATTATCCAATATAGTCTTGAGACGCTTAACAGTGACTCCAATGCCTTGATTGGTATGGTTCTTCAATATCATCCAGTTCGAAAAGCCAAACGCGTTGAGCTGATTGGAGCAATCGCGGGCCAAATAATAACGCGCTTTTCGCTTCTGCAAAGAGCGATGCAAAGTCGCCAGATATTCTGCATTATGCGTTAAAATTTCTTTTTTGCGAAAGAGCGGCATCGCTCCACCGCCGGCCTCGTCGCGCTCATTGAGCTCCAAAAGCGATTGTACCTTTAAGTTCTCAGTCCAAGGAACGACTTCAACACTCGTCACACGCCCGGTACCACTTTTTTGCATCAAACCAAAAGCAGCCCGAAGAGCGCTACGAAACCCATCCAAATCAAATGAAATTAACTGATTGCGCTCCCCATAACCTAGCCCCCGCCCCTGGCTAAAAATAACCACCTTCGCACTCTTTAACGTTGCTAAAGCAGCTCTGTTTTGCGGGGTTAACCTTTTCGTATCACGAACTGCAAATACCAAATTGGAGATAGCGTCTTTTACCCTTGTCTCGCTCGTTGATTGTTTTTCTTCGTATTCAAACACCGCGTTAAATTCGGCCCGCCGGCTGATACCACGAACATAATAGGTACCGCAGGCAGCAAAAAAGCCTGGAGTGTCTTCGCGCTGGAGAAGTTGGGCTGCGTAGTCAGACAGAGGGGTCTTGGATTCTTCTACTGCAGAATGATAGGTATCTACCGTTAAAGACATTCCCAAAAACTTACGAGTGCGTTTTTCACGAACTTTAGTGTTACTCTTAGCTGGCCTACGAATCATGGACCGCACAAAATTGTATCGAGACGAGATACTAGCTGTTTGAGTGGAACTAGAACTCAAAGACTCCTCGCTAATTTCATCCAGTTGGTAACTAAAATCGTAGGATGGCTCTGTAGTAACCACGTCGGTGAGGCACACCGACTGATAGGTATTCGTCGAAAGTGAAAAGCCTCTGCCCAATACAGGGGTGAGCCCAGTACTTCGCGCTCGTTGATCCGCGATTATCATTTGAGCCTGAATCGACTCGGAAAAAAAAAGGAGAGATGGTAAAAGAAGGCAGCCAACAAGGACTCCTGTCGCCCACCTTCTTTGTAACAATACCATCTCTCGCCGTATCAATCTCCGGGACCGTCATAAGACGGGCATCATCTAACTATAGAACTTGTTCCAATCAGACTCTTATTACTCCCCAGCAGTGGGCTGCTCAGGGGTAGGCGCTGCTTCTCCACCAGGATTGTCCACTCGCGCAGCCTTTTGCGGAGCCTGATAGCGTTTTGGCATACAGTGGCTTAGTACATCCGCGAAGCCCTCAAACTGCGCAGGAACCATCTGAACCTTGGTACAAGTATCGTGCGCCGTCCATCGGCTCAGGAAGAGGCCTCTTCCCTCTTGGGCTATCCGCTGCTCAATGGTTTGCGTATCATCACCCAGCAAGTCTTTAAGCCTAACCCGGGCGCTAATCTTAACGGGTTCATCCCCGGTCAGTAGGTCTTTGACACAAGCATCGTAGGTCTTAAGAAAGCCTAGATAACTCTTAGACCACAGCTGGGTCATAATTTTGGAATCAGACAAAACTCCTTTAAGGTCCCCAACTGTTTTACCGGCCTGCAAGGTATCGTGGTTGGTCAGGGCGGTATCGTCATCCCACTCATTAACAGCCAGGTCATTTGCGCAGTTCTTCGCTAAATAATAACGATTTTGGCGATTTCTCACAGCGCGATTTAACTCAGCCAGAAATTCCGCA
>CAXGXL010000019.1:0-15837 GCA_964013555.1 uncultured bacterium | reverse complement strand
AATCGACTGTTCCTAAAACCCCGCCAGAAAAAACGACGTTGTCCGCGCTATAAGTCCTCGCCACCTTCTGACGAAGCCAACCTTGATCCTTGTAGGCCTCAACACGATAGCCCCCGCTGGGCCGCGAACGAACCGCTCGCACTTCGGTTTCAGGTTCGATTACCAAGCCACGCTTCTCCGCTAAATAAAGGTAATTACAATCTAACGAATTTTTGGCTCCATGCTGACAGCCAATCATACAGCCACCACACTGAATACAGCCCGTCCGGGGGGGACCCTCACCTCCGAAATAAGGGTCTTCCACACTAACGCCCGGCTTCCCCATATAGATAGATACCCGGGTGGGGCTCCATTTTGAACCTTCCCCCATTTCATTAGCCAAATCCCGCAATGCTTTATCTGCAGGGGATGCCGCTGGAGAATCACAGGCCCCCAACATTCGTAGACTTGTTTGATAATGCGAGGCTAAACTAGATTCCCAGTCCTCAAGTTTCCTCCATGAATCCGACTCGAAAAATTCTCGGTTTGGGATAGGCAACGTACAGCCATAAACCAATGAACCGCCCCCAACACCGACACCAGAGAACACCGTAAGGTGACGAAAGAAATTCATCTGAAAGATACCGCGACAATTCAATGCAGGGAACCAAAGCCATCGTTTGAGATCCCAATTCGATTTAGGGAAATCGGTAGCCTCGAAGCGTCGCCCCTTTTCCAGCATCAGAACCCGGTAACCTTTTTCCACCAGCCGAAGCCCAGAAACGCTACCACCAAAGCCTGAACCGATAACGATATAATCGTAGTGTTCACTTGAGGAGTTCATTGGACTAACTTGCAGATAGTCCCTTCCCATTGCAAGTACAAGTGATCATTCACGGGCAAATTAGGTAAAGATTAGAGCCTGGGAAAAGAACGAAGGCAAGAATGCTTAATCTCCCAAAAGACAAGATTTCATATAAGCCCAATTGCACTTTCACTGCTATTCGTTATTGAAAGAGGCTATTATGCAACCAGGTACAAACCTGTCTCGGCCCGAAAAACACTATGGGTTATCGCCCCTTTTCGGTTACCAAGATTGGGGACTTCACCAAAAGCGATCTACTAGGGAGCTCCCATCGAAAACGACCGGAAGTCCCCACTTACAAAACCTCAGCCAAATTTTGAAACAAATCCAGATATCAACTAGCGTCGGCGCGAGGCATCGATTACGATGTATAGTAGGCGACAACCTTTCACGGATTCGGGAGCCCAATGACCACCAGCTCGTACCTCCGGCGGCACCTACCTACAATCCTATTGTTGGTAAACGTGGTTATTTTACCCAATAATTTTGCCCATGGGCACGGAGGCCTGGGGCACATCCAGGTAACTGCCTGGGCAGCGGAAAACTTACCCCCAGGGGAACTTCGCTCGTTTTTGGCAAATGAAGACATTTTCAACGCTCTTCTCTTTGGCGCAGCCTACCCTGATATAGGTTACTACCCTTTTCTTGAATACCCTGAAATTGCAAGCCAATTTGCTGAATACACCCACTGGCCCCCCTTCATGGAACAATTCATAGAATGGATTCGCGTCAACGATCCCCCCCCTTGGAATACAATGGAGTCCAAGAAACGAATCGGCTTTCTCTTAGGATGTGCGGCCCACGGTTTTCAAGATGAAGTTTTCGACACGCTTTTTCTTCCACAAATAAGGCATCACGACAATCAGGGTCAAAATGAGGCAGACCCAGCAAGCGACGGCCTCTTGGTAAGAGACGCTCTTATTACGGATGTCCCCTACGAATATCTTCCCACGGAAACGCTTTTGACACTCTACAATGAGTCTGGGGCTTTTGAGATCGAAGTGACAAAAGAGATACTCTCGTCATCTGTCCAAGGAATAACAACGTATTATATTCATGAAGAAATCGGACCGGATATAGCGACGGTCGCCTGGGAGCAACTTGCCAGTAAACTACCGTGGATGAGCGCCCACTACATGGATCCAGACATTCCCGGCAGTCTCAGAGCCGAGATTTTTCCAACCATGCGCTACCTTGAAGCTGTCTGGAAACGCCTCCATAATAAACTCTCGAACCAAGATATGGTTATCTTTAGCTTCCCTGAAGAGCCCAGGCGACTGAGGAGTTATCAAAAAGGGCTAGCAGACAACTGGGTTTCTCTTATGTTTGCCGCGGGCATCGATATGAACGATTTGAGCGGGACCTGGACCAGTCAAACGGGAAATTCTGTGCCTCTGAGCCTGAAAGGTAACGCATGGAGCGATCAGTGGCCGAGAATCATTCGCGTCGTCCCTGAAGAAAATCTCAGTCCTGGAGAATACTACAGAGTAAATCTAGCCGGGCAACCTACCACCATTAACGAAAAACGATGGAGCATCGACCACACTCTCAGTTTTCAAGTCGCTTGTAGTGATTCAAATCTTGCCGACTGCCCTGATTTAGAAGAGATTCAGTTAGCACGAATAGACGCAGGCGACGAATTCAAGAATGAATGGGAAACCATCACGGAACCTGTTTCCGCCGAAGAAAGAGGCTGCGGGGGCTGCTCAGCAGCAACTCTCCCTTCCACGATATTCTTGTGGTTCGCACTCATCGCCTCCCAACGGTACCGCCTCAAAAAAAAGAGTCGCCAACGCGTTCAATAGAATAATGAATTCAGTTGCTCCTCACCCAATCGCCTCTGAACAACCGTAACGATGCCGCTTGTATTGAACCTCTAGTCCGAAAGTTAAGCAGCCGGAGGTAATAACAAAGCAACGCTTAGTTAGTATACATCCCCTCAATTTCCGCAGCGAAATGCTCATAAACAACCTTCCGTTTCACCTTGAGAGTGGGTGTTAATTCACCATTTTCTACAGAAAGCGGTCTTTTTAGAACGGTGAATTTTCTCACATGCTCCACACGAGCAAAAAGAGAGTTAACTCCATCAATATGAGTTTGGAGATGGTCCCGCAGCGCATCGCTTTGAGAAACATCCCCTTCAGCTAGACCATGTTTTGTCGCAAATTCACCCAACTTATCGATGTCGAGAGATATTAAGGCACTGAGGTACTTTCGTCTATCTCCAACGAGAACAGCTTCACCTACAATATCCAAATTCTTTATCGCTGATTCGATATTCTTCGGAGCGATGTTCTTTCCACCAGCAGTAATGATAATATCTTTTTTTCTTCCGGTTATTGAGAGAAAACCCTGCGCATCTATTTCACCCAAATCGCCAGAATGAAGCCAGCCGTCAACCAAGCAGGCTTCTGTATTAGGCTTATCGTTAAAGTAACCCGCAAAAACATTGGGGCCTCTAACCAAGATCTCACCATCAACCGCGATCTGGACTTCAACACCCGGAACAACGGGGCCTACGGTTCCGAATTTGGTCTTGCCTGGTAAATTAAAACTCGTCGGCCCGCTATCTTCTGATTGACCATAGACCTCGTGAACAACCAAATCGAATTCCGCAAAGAACTCGAGAATCTCGACCGAGATAGGCGCAGCCCCCGAAACACATACACGAGCCCGGCCCAAGCCAATAGCGTCTTTGAGCTTCGAGAATACTAGGGTGTCAGCGGCTACGTATTGAGCCCGCAGTAAAGGTCCCAACTCTTTATTTTGATTCCTTAGCTTGGAAACTTCACGACCAACTTTTCGTGCCCAAGCAAGCAACTTGGCCTTGCCTCCCTCGGCTGCCTCAAGCTTAGTGGTGATTCCCGTGTAGAACTTCTCCCAAATCCTCGGTACGCCAAAAAATACGGTTGGCTGAACGGACTTCAAATCGTCCGGCAAATCATCAAGCGATTGCGCAAAATAAACAGAGGCACCTGAGGTCACCGGACCATGAATGGTAAACATCTGCTCTGCGATATGCGATAACGGAAGATAGGAAATGGAGCAGTCATGGGGACGCAAATTAACCATTCCCTGCGCCACTTTCGCGGTCCATGCCAAATTTTCGTGAGTGAGCATCACACCCTTTGGGGGGCCTGTAGTTCCGGAGGTATAAATTAATGTTGCAACTTTTTTTGGTTCCAACTCCTGAAGTCGTTGCTCAACAAAGTCATCAGCAACCCCATCCCCCTTAGCAATAAACTCCTCCCATCCAAGTACCATGGGATCGTCAACTTCCCCTCCATCCTTCATCATTACAACGTATCGAAGTCGAGGAAGCTCGTTTCGCACTTTCTTTATTTTTTCCCACTGCTCTGTATTCTCAACCAGTACAACGGGGGCTTGTGCGTGAGCCACAATGTACTGGACTTCATTTGCTGAACAAGTCGTATAAATTCCTGCGGGTGCGCCTCCTAAAGTCATGTTGGCTAAATCCATCGTGACCCACTCGGGGCGATTGAATCCTAAAATACAAACCGACTCCTCCGCCTTGACGCCCAAAGCGTGAAGGGCTTTGGTCGCTTGCCCTACCTGATTGACATAATCTCGCCACGTAGTTCCAATCCATTGTTCGTTATGACGAACGTAATATGCGGGAGCATTAGGACGCACGCGGGCCTGTCGGAAAAATCTAGACGGTATTGTTTCAGCGGGCATCAAGGGCCTCCTTAAGAATTTTGCGTTAGGACGTTACTCTCGTTCGGCCCTGATTGACAAGTGTCTACGGCCATATACACACCAAGGCAAAAAAACGGTTTGCCCCAAGGTCCAAGCATACCATCGCAACTTTTTTTGTATTGAGCCGTATTTCGGAACCAGTCCACTCTTCAATACTACAAAGGCTCTCGAACACGCATACGCCCCAAGAAACCGAAGATAAGTTTATAGAGCTCAGCTTGCACCATAGCTGCCCTTAGAAGGAGCTACCTAGCTCTAGCGCCTATGGGCTTGGAGAATTTATCCACTCCATCTTAGAACCTGCTGACTTCTTTTAACCGACCGCAAAAAAATGTTCGTAAGGTTAGCACTAAGCCAGGCCCGCTCGAGGGCATGATTTCTCACATGTTTCGTTTATCGGCTCGGGGTAGAGCCCTGGCGCCGGAGAAGCGCAAAGCTAAATCAACCGTTCCGAACCAAAACAAGCGGTAGAGCTCCCCAAAAACTCAAAGCAAGCTCAAGCCGAGCCAGACTCTAGTCGCTGCTTGAAAAAGGAGCCCTTAACTCGCGCCGTCAGAAAGTTACTGTAATAATTAAACATTCCTCGGAGCAATTCCAAGAAAGTGAGGGAAAAAACCAATAATTATCCCGACTACCCAATCCTATCGTTGAAATTGAGCCGAAATTTTGGTTTGTGTCCGCCATTATTTTGATAGAAGATGAAAAGACCCTTTAACGGAGTGGCAACAAGTAATGGCGGCATTCTCTGAGATTCTTCACTATTATCTTAGCGCAGTGCAAGAGATGAGTGGCGCAAAATGCGTCTCTCTCTTTGTACCCGATCCTCTTGGAAATAACTCACGAGCAATTCTGGTGCACACAGCCGAGTCGCCCAGAATTCCAGAATTAGCAAGCCTAGAGGCCGCAGAACGTTATTGCAGCCATATGCCCCATCAAAACCCAAATAACAAAACCACCACGAGCCACCTCGGTAATCTTCTTTCTAGCCAAGCAACAAACGGATTCTTATTCCCACTCTTTTGCGAAACTCCACAAGGGTCCCCCACTCCAAACGCTTGGATTGGACTAGGAGGTATGCTTCATAGTGCTGAATCGATCAATCAAAGCCCTTCGGACTGGTGGAACTGGCTAAAGGGATTAGGAGCCGCAATCACCCGTGATTCCTTGAGAGCCCTTGGGGTTCTCAATGATCCCGTAACCGGACTTCCTGGCCGAGCTGAGCTCTTCCATCAGCTTGAGCAAACACTAAATAGCCCAAAGAGCGAAGCATCTACATCGATTGTCTTTTTAAGCCCAGACAATTTCTCGACCATAAATGAACTGCGTGGCCTGCAAGCCGGTGATGCTGTAATTCGCGAAGTTGCAGAGTGTCTTAAGCCACTTATTCAACCAGCGCATACCCTGGTACGATATGGTGGCGTGGTATTTGCCATATTACTACCCGACACCTCCCCAGCAGATGCCATCAACTTCACCAGAAAAGTTCATGAAAAAGTCTCCGCAACAACTTATCTCGGCGACAACGTACATCTTTACTTTTCCGGAGGTATTGCCAGCACCAATTTAACCGCACCCATCGATCCCCTCACTCTGATTCAACGTGGGCATCAAGCCTTGAACTCCGCAAAACGCGCAGGAGGCAACCAAATCTCTCAATGGCAAACAAACCAAGGCTCCAGTAGCGGTGATGGCAACGCAGATGAACTAACCGGCATTTTTACAGGAACCATGGGAAAAGACTACCGAAATATGATCCTATTATGGGATATGGTTGGCTTTATGGCCGACTCCGGTGGACCACATCAATTCGCCTCCAAGGTGGTTGAATCAATCTACAACGCATTCCGGCCAGGTCGAATCGGTTTTTTCGTAGTTCAGCCAACTGATTCTCCAGAACAGAGCGGCGAGGAACACCCGGACGAACTACACGAGACCAAGCTTGAGTTAGAGCTGATTGAAGGCTTTATTCCCATCGCTCAATCGGGCTCTTCGAAAATGGTTCACACCCAATCAAGCGATGCCTTTGCCCTAAGCCCCGAAGAGCAATTGCTCCTAGAAAAATCTTGCACGGAGGGCATTGCCTTAGGCAATAACATACCCAACGTCAAATCTAGCGACTTAAATATCTCCCATTCGAGCATTGTAGTTCCACTTCTGACTCGCAACCGGTGTGTGGGGTGCTTCTATTTGGCAAGGAAAGACGGGACTATCCAACTCGACTCTGCTGATGTGCATTTCCTAAAGGTCTTCGCGAACCAAATTGCTGTTGCGCTAGACCGCTCGCTCTTGGCTCAACAAGAAAAAAGACTTCTTGAAAGAAAACGGCTAAAGCTCTTGGGCGAAGTGCATGAACTACGACAAGCTCTAAGTCATGCCAAACTCGTTCACTGCTCAACTGCCATGGAAAGTGTTTTATCCATGGCCAGGCAGGTAGCACCGACCGACGCAACCGTATTAGTAACAGGTGAAAGCGGAACCGGAAAAGGCGTCCTGGCGGATACCGTTCATAAATTGAGTAGCCGAAAAAACAAAGCCCTTATCATGGTTGACTGTAGTGCAATTTCTACCAACCTCATTGAAAGTGAACTCTTTGGACATGAGCGTGGAGCCTTTACAGGAGCTGAAAAAAAGAACCTCGGTCGCCTAGCGGAAGCTGATGGTGGAACTGTCTTTCTCGACGAGATTGGTGAACTCCCACTTGAAATTCAGAGTAAGCTGCTCACCTTCGTACAAGATAAAGCGATTGTACCCGTGGGCTCAACGAAGAGTAGAAAAGTGGATGTAAGAATCGTTGCTGCGACAAACCGTGATCTTGCAATAGAGGTTGATGCCGGCCGTTTTAGGCGAGACCTATACTATCGCCTCAATGTTGTTACAATTCACTTACCCGCATTGCGAGACCGACCTGACGACATTCTTCTCCTGGCGCGACATTTTCTCGAACGAAGTAACGTGCAGTATCAAAAATCCGTTCATGGATTTACAACTGAAGCCGAAGCCGCATTGCGTGTACATCCGTGGCCGGGAAATGTACGTGAATTACAAAACAGAATAATGAGAGCAGTGATTCTCTGTGGAGCCGATATGCTTGGCCCCTTAGAATTGGGTTTTGCCCAAGCCCAACAGTCGGCTATTCCCGCGGCCTCCACCATCACAACCGCGCAACTACCTACTCAAACGCCCATAGCATCCGTACCATCTGTGAACGTCAATAATCCCTGGGAGCAGTTAGACCAGATTCTAGGATTAATCGTTCAACGAGTCGACGGGCACCGCGACAATCAACCTCCTCCATTTGGAAAATGGCTCGAAGATGATTTGGTCGAGACGGCCTACAATCAAGTTGGTGGTATTCATCGTCGAGGTGCATCACTACTCGGAATTCCTGAGACCACGTTTCGGCGTCGTATGAAACAAATTCAAGCTCGCTCGCAAATAGGCCCGAATCCTCGAACACCAGAGTGGATAGAAGTCACAGACGTTCTCGAGCGCCTCACTAAACAAAACAATTCCAGCAACCAAGATTGGGTGCTACGCTCCCGAGAGGTTTTACTCAAACATGTCCTCGACCGGTTTGGAAATAGAGTTCCTCTAGCATCATCTCTTATGGGAGTCACCGAGCCCACTATCCACCGATGGCGCTCTAAGATGCTTGAAGAAAATGCGATCTCTCCGACTATTTAGCGTGAAGTAAGTCACTCCCAGTCAATTCGGTCGCTGCTTTCTCGAACTCATACCGCATTAACCCCAAAGCTTCGTAGTGTCTGCGCATTCTCTCGGGTAATAGACCTATTCGTTTCAAATTAGGAATGAGTCTACGAAAGAGAGAATTTCGAAACGTCTCCATAAAACCTGACTCAAGAATCAGGGAGTTCCAGTCTTTGCGACTCAAGAGATGGCCATAAAACTCGTCGTAAAACTCGTGAGCTAAGAATCTGTTTCGAAGCAACAAACACATCTCGTACGCCCAATCTTGACGTTCCTTAACCTCCTGATCCGGGAGCTCATTAAGATAAAAGTGCTGCAAAGATGTTACCCCAAAATGCACATGTCGAGCTTCATCAGTAATGACGTACTTCAGCATTTCTCTAAGCAATGGCTCTTTGGTACTGTGCCTCATGGTTGAAAATGCCCCTAAGGCCAATCCTTCAATCATGATCTGCATACCCAGAAATTTCATATCCCAACGACTATCGTGCATTAAGGCGTCAATCACAACGTAGAGATTATCGTTAATATCGTAAAGCCGTTCCAATTTCGTCGTGAGGTATCGATGAAACACCTCGACATGACGTGCCTCGTCCATGACCTGAGTCGAACTATACAACTTGCCATCTAAGAACTCGATCGACTCCGTAATTTGGCAAGCCGCCATCAGAGCACCTTGTTCCCCATGAAGAAATTGACTCAATAGCCAGGCAAGCATTTCTTTTCTGTGCTCTTGCTGAATTCGCTTAGGGAGCTTTCTATAAGCTGGAATTTCGCGTAATGGCAACGACTCATCAGAAATGAGGTTGAAGTCATCGTTGTATGGGTCGACTTGCGTTCCCCACTCCAAGTCCCGCCTGCCGTCCCATTGTCCATCCTTAGCTTTCTCATAGAGCTTAGTGTAGTGATTGCCCTCAGAGGTATATCTCCAGTTGAAGACAGATTCCCCATGCATCTTGATCTTGGTCGCGTCTTCGTTCTTAGCCCTTTGCAAAACAAGACCACGAAGTGCCGGTCCCATCAAACTCTTGAGAACCTTTGGGTTGGTGACTCGCTTCATGTCACCAATAAGCTCAAAGCCATGAATGGAATTAACCAATAACGACGACAATTCCATCAGGCCTCTCCAAAGAATAAAATATTCGACAAAATGACACTCTTACTCTCAGCCCCCCACAACTTCTCACGCATGGACTTAGCCATAGCTCGAACGAGCGCATCGGACCCGATCTGCATAATTGCAGCCCGAATTGGTAGCCCTTCGCGAATGATGCCACTGCCCATTTCCGTGATGACATTCTCGACCCAATCAAGCACCGGTACCATTTGCTCAGTCACGATTTCTTGACCGCGCCCCCCATCGCCAGCAAATTCCCTCAACACTATTGCTGGAACGTGCTCATTTTTTTCAAGAAAATCAACATAAGCCTGCGTAAACCCCTCCAAGAGGCCGCGAAAGTCAGTCTTTGTTGTCGAAATACCGGTAAATAGGTCCTGCAAACTGGCAAAGACCTCTTCCACCACAAAATCGTAGAGTTTTTCCTTTGACTCAAAGTGGTACAAAAGCGAGGGGCGGGTAATACCCGCATCCTTAGCGATGTCCGCCAGTTTTGCTGCGTCGTACCCAAATCGAGCAAAATGCCGCTGGGCTGCTATCAAGATCCGTTGAGTAGTTGCTGTTTCGATTTCGCTTTTACGTGGACGTGCCATGGACAATATCTACCCCGGAGTAGATTTATTGTCAACGAGAAAATATTCTCAAATTTCCCGCGAAACGAACTATAACCAAGTAACGGCTCAGTTGAAAGAACGTATCCAAATTACTCTAGTTCAAGCATCTGACCTGGATAAACGAAAATCCCAAACAGCCCCTTGAACCGCTCTTTTGAAACATAAAGCCTTAAGCGAAAATTATACTTCGAATCAAGCAACATAAACGAAACCCGAAACGACTCACAAATAGGGCCCTCGTCTTTCTTGACCTCCCGCGCAGATTCCACGATGCTTACAACGCATTAAAGTCATTGCGTCCCGGAGAGTTCATGTCGGCCCAAGATCACTTCATACTCTTGTGTTCCGAAAAGCGTCAGCTGGCGTACGCTGAGGTCATCGCTGCAGCCAACTTCCCGGTTGAAGTTGTTCACAGCCCAGAAGAAGCCCTTGCTGCCTGTGTCCGAAAACCGCCACTGGCCGTTATTGTTGACACCGTAACGGGCATGCGCTCAGGAAATGCAAACACCAGTTTGCTCGCACTCTACAATCTCGAATTGAGCTGGCCCGTTCTTCGTGGAACCGCCAAAAAAAACGAAGCTGTTACGGTTCTCTCGACGTCATCGCAAATCAGCGCACCATTTTGTGAAGGCCTCGCAGCAGTTGCTGCGAATTCCCCGCAGTGGAATACTCAAACATCCCGACGCAGGTTCATTCGACAAAGAGTTCAGTGCCGAAGCCGAGCTCAATTAAGCGGAACCCCCGATTGGTCTCTTGGAACCATACTGGATTTAAGCGGAGGGGGATGTTTTGTTGTTAGCTTTGCTCCCTTACCAATCGAATCCTCCCTCACAATCGAAATCCTAGATCTAGTGGACTCCCCCATTATGGTCAGTGGGCGAGTAGTCTGGAATCGGCTTTGGGAGGATAGCACTGAGCTACCGGGAATGGGGATTCAATTTGATGCAGAATCGGTCCCGCTCTCACTAATTGATGCTCTAAGCAAGTGTTTATTATAAATCCCCCTCTAGAGTAGCAAAACCAAGTGCACTTCTGATACAAGCAATTTCGATTAAACTAGAGCTGCAGTATTTTTGTACATAGGTCCTCTAAGATAGAACCGGTATTTGCCCCAAGGAAAAAAACATGGCCCGCACCATAATGGAAGTAATGGAATCAACAGCGCAAGCGCACGGCAATCTCCCCGCATTGAGATCCAAGGTTGGGAGACACTGGCAAACCGTAACCTGGGAAGAATATCGTTCTCAATCACGCCTCGTCGCTCAAGCCTTCATCACTCTCGGCCTAGAACCAAAAGACGGGGTAACCATTATAGGGCAAAATTGCCCGCAATGGTTCATCTCCGATATCGCTGCGATCTACGCCGGCGGAGTTCCCGCGGGAATTTACACCACAAACAGTCCTGAACAATGCCAATACATAGCCGAAAACAGCGATGCTTCCATCGCAGTGGTTGAAAACGCGGAACAACTAGCCAAATTCAAAAAAATAGAACACAACCTACCAAAGCTAAAAGCTATCGTCATGATGACCGGGCACGATGACGCTGACAATGTGTACGCATGGGAAGACCTGCCTGCCCTAGCCGAACAAACCTCTGAACAAAAATTGGAAGCACGAATTCAGGCGCAAAAGCCAGACGACCTTTGCACCCTAATCTACACGTCAGGAACCACCGGTAACCCCAAAGGCGTTATGATTACCCACACAAATATAACCTGGACGGCCCAAGCCACCATTGAAACCGTAACTGGCTCCACCGATGATCGAGTTATCAGCTACCTACCACTGAGTCACATTGCCGAGCAGATCATAAGTCTGCATACACCAATGCAAATGGGAGCTTGTTCGTGGTTTGCAGAAGGTCTGGAGCAATTAGGAGACAATCTGCGCGAAGTTCGACCAACAATCTTTCTCGGCGTTCCCCGCGTCTGGGAAAAAATTCAGGCCAAAATGGTTGCAGCCGGCGTCCAAAATCCGCCTTTGAAGAAAAAATTGGCTGCATGGGCTAGAAAAACAGGCTTAGAAGGTGGCTATGCCTCGCAACGGGGTGAGTCACTTCCCTTGCTCTACCCCCTAGCAGACAAATTGGTATTCTCAACAGTAAGAGAAAAATTAGGCCTTGATAAATGTCGAGTGCAAATCACGTCAGCCGCCCCTATTTCTCTAGACACCCTCGAATTCTTCTTAAGCCTAGGAATTCCTATATGTGAAGTCTATGGCATGAGTGAATGCAGTGGCCCCGCAACAATTTCACTTCCCGATGACTATAAAACAGGGAAAGTAGGCAAGTGCCTCCCGGGGGGCGAACTAAGAATTGCAGAGGATGGAGAAATTCTAATGCGCGGTCCTCACGTCTTCAAGGGGTACCTCAAAAATGAAGCAGCAACAGCTGAGGCACTCGATGAGGAGGGATGGCTCCATTCCGGCGATATTGGCGAACTTGATAATGAAGGTTACCTAAAAATAACAGATCGGAAAAAAGATATCATTATCACAGCCGGTGGCGAGAACATCGCGCCACAACTTTTAGAAGGCAAATTCAAAGCAATTCCCGCCATTAGCCAAGCTGTGGTGATAGGTGACAAACGCAAGTACCTTACCGCTCTATTCACCCTCGATATAGAAAAACTCGACGCAGAAACAGCAAACGCGGGTAGCAACGCCCGCGATCTCAACACGGCAGCTCAATGCGATAAAATGATTGCGTATATGCAATCTCATGTGGACGGCATCAACAAAAGCCTAGCTCGCGTCCAAACGATCAAGAAGTTCAAAATCATTCCCACAGATTTCTCCATTGAAGGTGGAGAGCTGACTCCAACCATGAAAGTCAAACGAAAAATAGTGAGAGAAAAATACAAAGAACACATTGAATCAATGTATTAGCCGGCCCCATTCCAAACCAGCATAATTCCCCAAGGCTATTAATGAGCTAGCCAGCCAAATCCTCTCAACCAATAATTTATAGACCCGAGACGGATTAAGAACTGAAGCATCCTTTTGCGCTCTAAGCCCCTCTCTGCGCGATCCCTGCGCCGATCTGACCGAACGGATAAACAAAAAGTTCGTATTGGTATGAAGATCTAATCCCAAAATGGCGAGAATCGGGGTATCGAGCATCCCAGGAGAGAAGAAGTACGGAATATCCCTAAAGAGAATCAAAAAGATCCCCTAAACGAGTGAAACAAAACCATTATTGACTTGTCAAATCGGCCCCAATCATCGATGTACTCCTACTCTGAAGCCGTTAGTACCTCTATCCGGTTTCTGTAAAGGGGAGGGACAGGAACACTCAACAGTGACCAAGGCCCACAACAATACTCTAGGCTAAGAAAACGGAAATAAATTGAATCATTGAAGTTTTATAAAACGTTTAGATGTACTCACACCGAGTTCACAAATGTACTGCGGTGTGTACAACCATGGTAGCTGGGATAGTACCCCTGACAATGTTCTGTACCTGAGCTCATTGTCAGACAGCTGCAACAACGGAGATATAATGAAATCTAGTGGACGAAAATCAACCAACGCTTCAAATAAAAAATCCAACCAACTCAATGAGTTTCAAGATGCGGCCGCCGCGGCCAATGCATTGGTAGATGACGCTTTTGGCGATTTTTCTGACTTATTCGATAGCAAGCCAGTTAGCCGAAAAAAAGTGACCACCGCTAGCAAGCCTCTGGCTGAAGTTTCCACAGAAGAAAGTACACCCAAAACATTAGATGCCCTCATTTCCAAGGGCAAAGAAAATGGTTTTGTCTCTCTCGAGGAAGTCGATTCACTGCTTCCAAGTGCCGTCGACCCGGCAGCTCGACTCGAAGAGATTTTAGGTGAATTGGATCGCAACAATATTCGGGTAACCAATCCCAAAACAGATGCGGCAACAAAAGCTAAAGAGAAAAAAGCCGTTCGAGAACTATCCACAGATCCAGTCAGAATGTACCTGCGAAAAATGGGTGCAGCACCACTATTGGATCGCGAAGGCGAAGTTGAAATCGCAAAGCGAATTGAAGCGGGACAAAAAGAAATTCTTGATGTCGTTACCAGCTCTCCGATCGCTATCCAAACCATCATTGATTTGGGCGATAAAATTCGTGACGGTAAGATTTATCTCGAAGATATCATTCAAGGGTATGAATCCTTAAGTGGTGACGAGGAGCACGAAGCTCGGCAGGCAGAGAAGCTTTTAGTAGAAATTGAGAAAATAGAGAAACTCAATACCAAAAATTCCAAGCTTCTTGAGCAAATCCAATCTCAGGACAGTACAGAGCGCACCCTTAAGAAGCGCCAAGGGCAAATCGATTCCAATCGATTTGAAATGCAAGAAATTCTTGAAAAGATTCAGCTATCAAAAAAACAAATCGACCGTATTATTATGATCCTAAAAACCTTCATTCGTGACGCCACCAAGGCAAACAATGAAGTACGAGTCCAAGCGAAAGTTCTTGGGGTCACGGCCGATGAGCTAAAACAGTATATCAAAGAGGCCAAAGCAACAGTCAAAGACGAGCGCCGCATTTGTCGCCAACTCGGTATTAAAGCGGCCGATCTACGTGCCACCGATAGCCTGGTTAGAAGCAGTCAACGTAAACTAACCCATATTGAAGAGGCGGCCGGCGTAACCATTGATGCGCTTCGAGAGACCTATGACGCGCTATTGAGAGCCGAAGCTAAAACTGAGCAGGCCAAAAAAGAATTGGTCGAAGCTAACCTGCGTTTAGTGGTTTCAATCGCTAAGAAGTACACCAACCGTGGATTACTCTTTCTAGATCTTATTCAAGAAGGCAATATTGGCCTAATGAAGGGCGTTGAGAAATTTGAATATCAGCGCGGTTACAAATTTTCGACCTACGCCACATGGTGGATTAGACAAGCAATTACGCGAGCCATAGCAGACCAAGCTCGTACCATCCGAATTCCTGTCCACATGATTGAATCGGTCAATAAAGTTACAAGAACCAGCCGCTATTTACTCCAGGAATTGGGCCGTGAACCAACGCCCGAAGAAATAGCTAATAAGATGGACCTTCCCCTAGAGAAAGTTCGTAAAGTCCTCAAAATAACGAAAGAGCCAGTATCACTGGATGCACCCATCGGCGAAGATCAAGATTCAAGCATGGGAGACCTAATTGCTAGTCGCAGCTCTATCTCTCCCGACGATGCTGCCGTCTCGTCGGATTTGGGGGAGCAAGTCCGAAAGGCACTCTCCACATTGACTCCTCGAGAGGAAAAAATATTAAGAATGCGCTTTGGCGTAGGCGAAAAGAGCGACCACACACTTGAGGAAGTTGGTCAAGACTTTCACGTTACCCGTGAGCGCATCCGTCAAATCGAAGCAAAAGCGCTTCGTAAACTTCGTCATCCATCACGGAACAAGACACTAGCGACGTTTGTGGACTGAGCTGAGCTCACATTCCCACTCCATCACTAGCAGCAAAACGCCAGTTGCCTTCTGCTCCTCTTCTCCAGTATTCTCGCCTTATCAATAGATAGGCGACCCTATGCGTGTACTCATCGCTGACGACTCAAAAACAGACCAGCTCATTCTATCCACCTGCCTTGAGGAATGGGGTTATCAACCACAAATTGCATCCAATGGCGATGAAGCACTTCAATACATGCTCTCTCCAGACCCACCCCGCTTAGCTATTCTTGACTGGGTCATGCCAGGGATTACTGGCCCGGAGGTGGTCCAACTAGTCCGCCAGAATCCACAAGGCCCCTATATTTACATGATTCTCGTCACAGCGTTAGGAACAAGGCAGGACATAATTAACGGCCTCCAAGCTGGTGCTGACGACTACATAACCAAACCAGTACACATTGAGGAG
>CAXGXL010000018.1:0-15856 GCA_964013555.1 uncultured bacterium | reverse complement strand
TTTGGGAACCGTCACCGGCATGATTGCCACATTTTTGGTAATTACCCAACACGGTACCGGCGACCCCAAGCTTATGGCCGGCGGCATTTCGGAGGCACTTCTGACAACACAATACGGCCTCATCGTCGCCATTCCCGCCCTTATGGCACACTCGCTCCTAAGCCGGTGGGTTGAACACATTCTGGGGGATATTGAAACCAACAGCTTGCAACTTTTGAATTCTATTGAGCACCTGAGCATCGCTCCTAAGACTTCAAAGGTACACGAGCTCAACCCCAAAGTAGCTGACAACACCGATGCTTGAACCCATTGTACATTTTCTTCGAACGGGAGGCTGGGTCATGGGACCCCTCACCCTTTTGGGGCTTGTGCTTTGGTTTCTCTTGGCACTGCGATTTCAACTCTTAAAAAAAGGTCCAACGGCATTCTCCCCAAGCCTCAACCCCCTCTTCTGCGATGCTGGCTCTGCTCGCAAAACCAGCATTGTCGGTCATGTTATTCACACAGGCTCTGACCTCGCAAACCGCTTTGTCGAAGACTCTAAAACGAACCAAGGAAGCCTTTCCTATTTCGACGGCTCACTCCTATTGCTTCTCAAACAAGCCGATACGGTATTAAAAAAGTACCGCAACGGAATTAGGCTGGTTTGTGCAGTTGCCCCCCTATTGGGCCTATTGGGAACCGTCTCTGGAATGATCGAGACCTTTTCTTCTTTAACCGGGCTCCAGTCCTACGCGGGTGACAGCACCATGGCCGGCGGGATATCCAAAGCCCTCATTAGTACACAAATGGGCTTGCTTGTAGCCATTCCTGGCCTGGTTATGGGGCGCTTCTTGGACCGAAAGGAGGAAGTTCTCCGCCACAAGCTTCTGGAAGTCGGCGAGGAGCTAAACCGCTTCAAAGAAATTAGCCTGGAGAAAATTCAATGAAATCCCTCCAGCAACTCTTAGCCCCCAAGAAAGAGACCAATGAGATCAACATCGGACCGCTCATCGATATGGTCTTCATTCTCTTAATATTTTTTATGGTAACCACGACCTTTAACCGAGATAACCAACTCGACATTCAACGGCCCAGTGCCCAAAGTGGACAACTTACGGACCAGCAGGTGCTCCGGGTTGCCGTTAGCAGCCGCGGCGAGACAACGGTTGATGGAAAACCCGTGAACCAATGGATGCTTCAAGCGCGAATCCGCGAAGCCCTCGCCATTAGGCTTTCTAAGTCCGTCCTTCTTGTCGCCGACCAACACGTTGAAACCGGAGACCTTATTCGCATTATGGACGAATGCACCCTCGCTGGTGCCTCCGGCGTTGGAGTTGCCGTGGAGCAGGCCCAGTGAAACGCTCGCCCAGGGACTACGTCGTCGCCACCTTAGTCGCCCTGGGGGTCAATTGGCTACTTCTTAGCTCCATCATATGGCTAAATGAAATAAGCCAGCCTGAAGAAAAGGAAAGTGCACTCAAACGAATTCACTTTAAACTCGATCAAATAACGAAAGACGCAAAGACACCCCTGCAAAGGCCCCCGACGTTTCAGGCCGCGAGCGCGCTTTCGGTTGCGCTACCAAAACTAACCCTGCCCTCCGCAATCAATTTGAACCAAAATATGCTTGAAGACTGGGACACGGTCACCACGCTCGGCGACTTCAACGAGGGGCTCAACCCAAATGACCTTGTTTTCAAAGAAGACGGCGTAGATAAGCGAGCTAAATTATTGAGTCGCGCCACACCTCGGTACCCACGCCTGGCGCAACGCCAAGGATTAGGAGGCACCGTAGAGTTTAGAATTGTAGTTGGCCTAGATGGGAACGTGGAAAAAGTCCAACTACTCAAGGCCGATCCTCCAGGTATCTTCGAAGCAAGTGCTGAGGCGGCCATTCGCCAATACCGCTATTCTCCGGCTATCGTAGACGGCAAGCCGGTGCGCTCGTTCTACCGCCAAAAGATTATTTTTAAGGTGCGAAACTAACATGCCCCTTAAGAAACTCCTCATCGCCCTCGCCTTCTTGCTCCCTTTTGTCCCCAAGGCCTCCAAAGCGTCCCAACCTTTATCTCAAGCGCAGCTGATCCAAGAGTTGCTGCAAAATGATAAAGTTGCAGAAGCAAAAAAAGCGCTACAAAACCTTGAAGGCCCAGAGCATCAAATGAATCGATTTTATGGGCTCATTGCTCTAAAGAATGGAGAAGCTCAAAAAGCCATTGTTTTGTTCAAAGAGGTTATTGCCCAGCAACCCCAATGGAAATCTACTTACCTTTACTTGGCTCAAGCACAGCTTGAGTTGAACCTTTTTTCCGAAGCAATAGAATCTTTGGAACAATGCCGCTCCATCGCTGAAAAAAGAGCTGGGTACCATCGACTTCTGATTCGGGCTCACCTTGGGGCCAATCGTCCGCAAGAAGCAATTCGCGCCACAGAAAAGGCCTTAGCCCTCTTCCCCAATAACCTAGCCTTGCAAATAGATAGAGTGTGGAGCTTAAGTAAGATAGGCCTTATTCATCACGCCCTTGACGAATTGCAGGAGCTGATTACCACGAACCAGTATCCCAACAAAAGTATCGCCGTCTTGGCTCGTATTGCCCGGCACGCAATACGGTACGAAAGAGCAAAACATCTCCTTGAGAGGCTCTTGCATGTACACCCCGATCACGGCCCTCTTTATTTTGAAGCCGGGCTCGCCTACGCCCAGCTAAAACACCCCAAAACTGCAGCAAACTTATTTGAGCGTGCCCATCAACTTGGCCATCTGGGCGCCTTTGAAGCGGCAGACCAATTTAGGCTCGCCTCTAACTCACGCAAAGCGCTTGAGCTCAACGCTCAGGTAGTTTCCCTCAAAAAGAAATTCAACCAAAGACTCAACATTTATCTCTCAGCCGGAAACTACCACCGGGCAACCGCATTGGAGCCCCTATTGACCAAGTACGACTTGCTTGACGATAGCACCCGCTTCCGTTTGGGTTATGCCTTTATACAAACGGGCAACCACACGCATGCAAACCAAATGGCCATGGGCATCAAGAACATCTCCCAAAAAGAACAATTAACCAACCTCTTACCCAAAAGCCAAGCTAGTGACTTAACGACCAGAGTCAGATAACCCAGGGCGATGCTTTAGAGTCGACCTCTAGCCAACCCTAAATAATGGAGCTCCCCATGAATATTCTCAAAACAACCCTCACCGGCGCCATAGCTCTTAGCCTGCTATTGCCTGCGTGCACCCAAGACCCCGCCACCCCAAAAACCAGCTCAACCACGAAAGAGTCTGCTCAACAAGCATCCCAACCAACACAAAAAAAGCTACCGCAAAAACTCGTCTTTGCATTTCAGAAGCAAAAAGACCCAAAAAAAATTGCCCAAACCGCCAAGAAAGTCTCCGAAATACTATCCACTAGGATAGGCGTTCCGGTCGAAGTCATGATTCCATCAAGCTACGGCTCCAGCGTTCAAGCATTGGTAAGCAATAAGGCGCAGGTCGCCTACCTAAGCTCGATTCCATTTATATTGGCCAAAAACGAAGCACCAGTTCAACCCCTCTTGGTTGAAGAGCGCTCTGACAAAACCTTTTACAATTCAGTTTTCGTTGTTAGTAAAGATTCTCCATTTCAGAGTCTTGATGACCTAAAAGGAAAGCGAATGATGTTCACATCTCCTACCAGTACCTCCGGATACGTTATGGCGTACTCCCGATTGGTGGATGACGGGCATCTTCAACCGAAACAAAATCCAGCAGAGTACTTCGGAGACGTGAACTTTGCCGGCGGTTATGACCGTGCGCTGCTAAGCGTACTTAACGGGCAAGCCGACGTTTGTGCTGTAAGCGACTACACCATGGAAGGACCTAAGGCTGACATCTATTTAACCCCCGAACAACGCTCGAAGCTTCGGGTTCTTACTCGCACCCCTGGTGTACCAACGCACCTTATCGCTATCCGAAGCGACCTTCCAATGGTGCTGCGGGTTAAAATGAAAGAAGCCCTCCTGAGGTTGAGTAAAGAAAACCCAGAGCTTTTGTCTGACGTTTACGGTGCTGCTAAATTTGTAGAAGTAGACGAACAACGGCATATTGCTTCAGCAGTCAAAGCACTCAGTAATACGGGCCTTCAAGAAAGAGAATTAGTGAAATAAGTGACGAACGAACTTAAATCTCGGCTCACCCATTCGGGAGACCGACAAACGAATTCACCCGCCGCCGTTGTTAGTGCAAAAAACCTATGTTTGCGCTACGACGGCTGCTCGGTTGATGCAGTTGCTGCCGTAAATTTAAGTGTAGGCCCCAACGAACGGCTCGCCCTCGTTGGTAGCTCGGGCTCGGGAAAGACAAGCCTCTTGCGAATGCTTGAAGGGTCCATCTCTCCGACCTCGGGCACGCTGCAAGTAAAAGGTGCCTTGGCCCTTGTCTATCAAGACCAGCGCCTCGTGGTTGAGAGAGATGTACTCACCAACGTTTGCTCAGGAGCGATTGCGCAAGCATCCCCATTGGCCGGCGTGTTTGGCTTTACATCAAGTATTCGCCAACGAGCCATGGGAATTCTCGAAGACCTCGGCCTCGCCCAACTAGCCTCTCAACGGGTCAGTTCACTTTCTGGGGGGCAACGTCAGCGAGTTGCCATTGCCCGAGCTCTTTGCGCAAGACCTTCTATCCTCTTAGCCGACGAACCACTCGCCTCACTCGATCCTGCTAACGGCAAACGAGTTTTAAACTTGCTTGGGCGCCTGCAAGAAAAATACGGCTTCGCCCTGGTGGTCACCACCCACGACCTCTCCTACTGCAGAGACTTCTTCGAGCGGTTTGTTTCTATGGAAGCGGGGATCTTAAAAGAAATAGACAAGAATGCTCCCCAGCACGGTGATCCTTCTATACGCGCCCAATCCGATCTCGGGCCTAATGCGAAACCTGAATTAACCGATGCAACGCAAGACCGAGGACTCGGCAACACAACCCAGTTTAGTGACAGGTTGAGATTAAGCCTTTACTCGCTATGCCTTATCGCCGCCCTAGTTTGGGCCTCTACGGGAGTTGGGCTCTCAACGAGCTCCTTCACCGGGCTCTTCACTGAACTTGCCGCCTTCTCGAAAGGATTTGTACCAACGAGCTTCGCGCAATTTTTAGAACTACCGTGGAAAACCCTCAGCCTCTCACTTCTGCAGACCATTCAAATGGCTCTCTTAGGAACCATCATCGGCATTGTCCTCTCCTTTCCGTTTGGATTTCTAGCTGCTCGAGAATTAGGTCCGCCAACATTGCGCCCCCTCATTCGCTTCCTCTTAAACAGCGTTCGAACAGTGCCATCTATTTTTTGGGCTTTGGTCTTCGTTTCCATGCTTGGCCTAGGTCCTGTATCGGGAGTGTTTGCCCTAGCCGCCTATTCTACGGGCTATTTAACCAAGTTTTTCTACGAAGGTCTTGAAGACGTTGACTCACGGGCTGCACAAGCGCTTAAGGCCCTCGGCGCGTCGAGACTCCAAACCTTTTTATTTGCAATCGTGCCCGCTGCCCGACCCGCCCTTACAGGCGCATGTTTTTTTATGTTTGAATACAATATTCGAGCAGCGAGCATTTTAGGAATTGTAGGCGCAGGTGGTATCGGCCAAGACCTCATGTACTACATTGAGTGGCGACAATTTCCTGCCGCCGCCGCCGGCCTGCTCTTATTACTTACAATTGTCGTTGGTTTAGACACCATCTCAGAACGCCTTCGTGGTAAATTAGCCTCTGATCGAGGCCGTTAATTATCGCTCCAAATTGAGACACAAAACAACTATGAGAACTACTCTCATTATCGTAGATCTCCTTATAAAATTAAGGACTTCCACACTTTTGCTAGAGAGTATATAATCGGGTTTTAACGAGCTGTTCAGGTTGAATTTAGAGTACTTAAAATAAGGAGCAAACCGTGAACGCAGCAGACCCCAGAGTTATTGAAATACTTAACGACGTCCTGTGCGCCGAGCTTACTGCCATCAATCAGTATTTCCTTCATGCGGAGATGTGCAACGATTGGGGTTACGAACGTCTTTACAAAAAGATTAGAAAAGAATCCATTGATGAGATGATTCATGCAGAGCAACTCATCGAGCGCATTCTCTTTCTCAATGGCGTGCCGAATGTCCAAAAACTCGGGCGCATTCGCATTGGCGAAAACGTTGAAGAACAATTAAAGGTGGACCTAGCTCTAGAGGAAGAAGCACTGCCCAGACTAAATAAAGGCATTCAAGTCTGCACAGAAGTGGGCGACAATGGTACTCGTGCGCTCCTGGAAAGTATATTGACGTCCGAAGAAGAGCACGTGGATTGGCTCGAAGCCCAACTTGATCAAATCAATCAAATCGGCATTGCGAACTACCTGACCCTGCAAGTCAAAAACGACGAGGAATAAATTTTAATCGCTCCCAGAGTGATCGATAGCGACGGTTGATTTAACCGTCGTCATCATCGTCGTCGTAATCGTCGTCATCATCGTCGTCATCGTCATCATCGTCATGAACTCGCGTTCTATCTGACTCCGTCTCGCCCCAACTAACCGGTACTCCACCAGGATCGGCTCCTAAATATTGTGCAATCAACCAAACTTCTTGATTGCTCAGCGCCGCGGGTTTCCACGCTGGCATGTACTCGCTTCGATCCGCAAAATCCTGTCCGCCCTCGCCTTCGCGAACAGCCTCTATGAATTCATCAGGGTCGTTCTGAGCATCCCTAGCGATGTTTTTGTCAACCACGCCACCACTGCCCATGTCTCCATGACAATTTCCACAATACACCCCATAAAGATCTGAGCCCGTAAGAGGTTTCGCTTGGAATTGTAAGAACTTTAAGATGGATGCCAATTCCTCTTCACTCAAAACCCGCGAATCAAATGCCGGCATCCCCCCAAAAAAAGCCGGGTTTCCACTGAGGCCATTTCGTACCACCCAGGAGGCATACTCTGGCACCGGCTGCTGAATTTGCGACGCAAAAGCCGTGCCTTGCCCTCGAGGCCCATGGCAATTTGCGCACAATCGAGAATAGGGGGAGTTTTGGGCTCTTTCGGGGGCATCCGCATTAGGTTCGCCACAGGCAGCTTGCAATCCCCAAACCATCAGCAGTGTGCTCCACACCCGAAGGACTTTGTTTTTCTTGGTCAAAATAACTCCACAAAACCGACTCATTAGCCCTAACCCAGCCGACACGCAAATTATCAAAATTAAGGTAATTTATGCGAATTTTCACCCTTTCAACTTGAGAATTATTCCTATTATCATTATCAGGCATTTGAGGTATGAATTGAATCGCACCATGGAGTCGCCACGGCATGTAGGCAACCAGCGACGCTAGGGCAAACAAGATAGGAGCCGCCCCCTGAACACACTTAGAGCCATACTGGCTGTCACTTCTCGAACTCGGTTCGCGTCCCGCACGAGTCTGGTCCAAATCGGCTTCGTTGCACTTTTACTCGCGGCACTTGCAGGGCCCCAGCCTGTCTCCCAACTTGTGCTGCAATCAATTAGCGATGCTTACCTAGGAGTAACTTTCTACGTCGCCCTCACTCTGATACCTATTCACTGGCTTGGGCACCGCATCCAGACTCCCAGACTCTCTTACTTTCTTCACCACCGAAAAACACGGCTTCCACTGGCTGCTCTTTTAGGAGCATTTCCTGGGTGCGCAGGGGCAATCATCGTCACCGCGGGCTTTACCAAAGGAAAGTTTTGCTTCGCATCTGTGGTAGCCGTTTTAACTGCTACCATGGGAGATGCAGCATTTTTGTTGCTCGCGAAATCTCCTCAAACGGCTGCCTACATGATGATCTTGGGTTTCGTCGTGGGCACCTTGTCGGGTTTCGTCGTTAGCTTATTGCATCCCGAAGACTTCCTAAGGCCGAAACGCAACCGCACCATTGAGCCTGAGTTAAACAACATTGCTGGCGACCGACATAATTCGGCAGAAAGCCTGCTTCGGTCTCTTTGGCTCGCTACGCTTTTACTGGCAATGCTCGCTAATTGGCTACCTGAAAGCTATCTCCCGAGCATTACTTACTTCGAATGGACTTTGTCCATTGGCGGCGCCGGGGGAATTATCAGTTTACTTTATTGGTTGCTCTTACCTCCACGCGACAATTGCTCCCAATCCCCTCAGATAAGTTCGGTTGCCCACGCGATTTCCACCACCAACCGCATTACAGTTTGGGTGATCACGGCCTTTTTACTCTACGAAATAGCCGCGCTCCTAAGCCCCTGGAGCATTGAAGAGACGCTACTGGCAAACGCCCAATTTATGCCCCTAGCCGGAATGCTCGTTGGCTTTATTCCCTCGTGTGGGCCACAAGTCGTCTACACGGAGCTCTTTCTCAAAGGACTCATCCACTTCCCAAGTTTGGCAGCCAACGCAATCTCCAATGACGGCGATGCAATTTTTCCAATGGTAACCCTAGCCCCCAAAGCGGCGCTCATGAGCGTTCTTTATACCGCCCTGCCCGCCTTAAGCGCCGGATACTTCCTCTACTGGATCCTTTAACCATGCAATTGTACCCTCCCCTCCGAAAAGTCTCTCCCCACACCCCTTCGGTATCCGCTCGCTTGCCTGACTTTCGCTGGCGCCTAACGAGAAAAGTGCGCCGAGTCTTAGAAGAAGACCGGCATGTTGTGGTCATCGGCGGTCCAAAAATAGGAAAAACCTACCTAGCCCAACAAATCAAACAAACGAAAAAGGCAGTACCAATTTTCGATGATGTGCGTGGCGAACACATCGAACATCTTCTAAATGCCCCCGCCCCCATTCTCATTACAACCGATATTTCATTCTTGGAAGAATCAAGAGCACTAGGCGATGAGATCTTTCGAGTCCCTTTGACCACCATTCCCCCTAAGCACCTTCAATCGGTCATTGCCAGCGACTGGAATATATCACGGGGTCACCCCGCCTTGATTTCGTCCTCCCCCCAAAAAAGTAAAGGTCCGCTCTGCACCAAATTATGTCGACAATGGCAAGTTCTCTTAAAGCTTAACCCGATGGCCCAGCAAGCCTATCGAGAAATCATGGGCTTACCTGCCGAGCTCACTCCCGTTCAACGGTATCGAACGATTCGCTATCGCTTTGGCCCCCAAACAAAACAAATCCTCGATTGGCTGGTCTGCTTGGGGTTTCTTCACCGGCAAAAATACACGGGCGGTTCTGCTGGAATAATTCCGGTACTTCGGGTATGAGCCCCGTGTTAAATTGGGACAGTTTTGGGTTCGCTATTGCGCCATTTGCTAAATGGAGATCGATGTTCTAACCGCAAATTCCCCAAAACGATTTTACTCAACCTAAAAAAAGCCCTGCGGAGTTGCCGTGAAGTCTAAAGCATTTTTTGTAACCATACTGATACTTCTCCATCAAAACGTCTATGCGCAAAGCTCGAATCCCGAACCCCTTGCCAATGCCGCCATTGAAAACCTCCATGCAGTAGACGGAACCGGCCAATGGTTCTCATTTTCTATCGCCGCCATAGGAGCTTTAGGCGCAATCTCACTAGGCAGTTGGGCTCTAACCCGAGAGGATGTTAACACCGAGGGAAACATAAACCTTGCCACATTGGGCGCCGGCATCACCCTTATCGGCACTGGTTTTGGGCAATTAACTCATGGCGCATTGCGATTCGCTCAACGTACCACAAGCGCTCGAACCGCGAGTAAACTATTGAATGATAGAGAGTTAATAAAGAATGCAGGGATGCTCTATCTCGAAAACCGGGCTCACGAAGCACATGCGATGAGGTTTTGGGGCGGAACTCTTACCACCCTTCAAGGACTCGCCGCCACTACCCTAGGCATTCGACTATTGACCCAATCTACCGACGAATATCGAACGCAAGGCTATGTATTCACGGGTCTGGGGGTTCTCATAACCGGTATTGGCGCCATTCACTACTTTGGTGACCCTCATGCCCAACGAGAGCTGGACGCAACCCTCGCAAAACGCGAAACCCAAGCAACGATTCAACTCCAACCAACCCTAATGATGAGTCGGGTAGGCAACCCTATTCCCGGGCTTGCTCTCAGCGGTTCGTACTAATAGGCCTCACCTTATTTAATTAGGTGTCCTGAGAGTTTCTCGTGATTAAGCCGGGCTGAAAACTCGCCTAGATACGGACACCAACTCAATCGCCATCATTATCATTGAAGGTTAAAACAACCCCAAGGTGTTGATTCACATCAACCTGAAATACCCTCAGCAACGTGGTCAAAGAATCGTAGAGCGCCCTAACTCGAGTAGGGTCTTGATCAATAGCTTGCTTAAGTGGCATTTCAAATGCATCCATAGCAGCCTCCACCTCCCTGAACGCGTCAGTTACTTCCAAATCAATCTCGCCCTTTTCGGCCGAAATAAGTGCCCTGACACCGCCACCCGATGAAGCAATGTAGGTTCCTTCGTAGACATCCTTGACCCCCCTAAGAGTATCTTTCAAATCAACGAGGGAACGTTCACTCAAATACGACTCCAAAAGAGTGTAGTCCGTAGCTGGCGTTGAAATACCGGCAGCTTTAGCGAGCTTTAGCTCTCTCATATTTTCTACAGTAAACCCCAATCGATTAATGACCTCGCTCAACGCCATACTCGCCTCAGAAAAAACCAAAGATCCGGCACCAGCAAGAGTAAGCTCTTGAAGATAATTGTCGCCTTGTGGACTCCAGGCCTCAAAAAACGTCTTCGCATTTGCAGCTATATCCTTGGCGAGCAAAGTCAAATAAACACACGCTTGAGAATCACTTGTCAGCCTCTCAAACGCTTTTTCACCCGAAGGCCCTAAAGAATAGAGTAAATACTCCATTGCCGGGAGCCCTCTTGAAAAGCCCGTCGTCAAACTCAAATCGTCAGTTTCAGCCCAAGGCCTCTCCAAAAGTGTTTCCTCTATCTCATCTGGCCGAACCGGCCACAAATCCAACTTAGGACCAACCCGCCAGGGGTATTCTTTGTGAGGCCCAAAAGCAAAAACTTCCGCTCTCTTCAAAAGCCCCCGGGTTTCGTGCCATCGGTCCCGTACCGCTTGAAAAGAGGGTTCTTCTAATTGCTCGCAAAACCCGGTGGTCACTATATCAAGTTCTCGGGCCGACTCAGAGAGCGCTTCATAGAGAGGAACAATATGTCCCTCGCCAAGCTCAACCAAAAACTCCCGCCGCCAATCCGGACCATCGGATGTTGAACCACCATTCGAACAGGCAGGTTGGAAAACAAAAAGACCTAAGAAACTTATCCCCAGGCAGAAATACAAAGCAAAAGTTCGACTCATAAAGACTCCAAGAAGCTCACAAGTGCCTCCCGTTTTTCTTTTTCAAGCAAACGAAACCCCTCTTTCGCTGCTTCCCCTTCTCCACCGTGCCACAAAATCGCCTCAGCAAATCCTCGAGCGCGGCCATCGTGCAATAAATTGTCGTGTTTATTCACTGACGGAATCAAACCCAACCCCCATAACGGCGGTGTTCGCCATTCGGCGCCACTGGCATCGAACACGGGCCGATTATCACTCAACCCTTCCCCCATATCGTGTAAGAGCAGATCGGTATAAGGCCAAATCGTCTGCTCCCTCAACTCAGGTAAAGGCGACTGTGTCCCCGTAACGTATTTCGGAGTGTGGCAACTGTCGCAGCCTAATTCACTAAAAATAAGTTTCCCGCGCAAAACGTTATCTGCATTCCAATTTCTGCGAATCGGTACCGCCAATCCCTGCGTATAAACCTCAATTCGGTCGAGTATATTGTCAGGTAGCTCGGGCTCGCCACCAGAATTGGCCTCCAGGCACTCCGCCTGCGCTTGGGTGCAACTTCGTTCAGGAAATAAGCTCGTCGTAATACCGACATCCCCGCTAAACGCAGCGGCTACCTGTTCTCGAACGGTTGGCTGCTCCGCCTTCCATCCAAACCGTCCCGTGGCCTTGGCGCCAGAAGCCACACTCCAAACTCGATTTACCCTTCCAGAAATACCATCGTTATTCGTATCGTCTTCATCCACGGCCGCGAGTATATCCTCCTCGGAAATGGCTTCCAAAAGCCCCATCCCAATGACGGTTGGAGCTACCCTAGGAGAAATCAAAACATCGGAATGCACCGGGCCATATGCCAATTCCTCCAACTCGTAAGTCGGCTTGCGAAGCGAATAAGAAGTGCCGTCACCGTAACTCCCCTCCACCTCTTCCCATTGCACCTTCATTCTAGCTTCGGGTGGAACATGTAAAATCGCAAATGGCTGGAGTTGGTCTCCGTAGACGGGTTCGGGAGTTACAAAACCCTCCTCTGACAAACCAGGTATACTCAACCGAAAAAGAACCCCCAACGGCTCGCGCTCATTTCCCGTTAATGCCTTGCCGCGACCATCTTTGAAATGGCAGCCCGAACAGGACGTCGCGTTGAAAAATGGGCCCAGTCCATCTCGAGTATCAGCAGATGCAGGGGCTTCAACCCAGCTTTGATTGAACCAACTATTTCCAGAATAAAACATCAATTTGTGCTCCGGACTAAGGTTCGGAGCGGGGCTAATAAAGGCATTCACGCCCATCAACAGTTGGTTAGTAGTCTCCCCACCGGGGTACACCTCGGTTGGGTCCAATTGAGCAATAGGAAATCCAGGACCGTCATCGCACCCGTTGAGGGCACAACAACTAACAAGTGAAATAGCTCCCACCAGGGAAGCTAAAATTAAGCGAAAACAAATCACAGCTAAATTAGTATAAATCTCTAAATATTGATTCCACAAGTCTCAAAAACAAAGAGAGGGAAGTCAACGTTCGACACCGTCAACTTCCCTCCCATTCAATAGCACAATTCGCTATAAAACGGATTATTCTGCAGGAACCGCGTCCGCAGGAACTGTGAACTTCATTTGGTTAAATACCGAACGAAGCGTTGCCTCTACCTTGAACAATTTGGTGATCAAATCCTCAACTCGAATACGGCCAGCAGCGTTGTTGGGCTTGATTTCCATATCGAAGGGAACTTGGAGACTCTTAGCGCTAGCGAGAGCCGCGTCGATTTCCGCACCCAAAGTAGTAGCTAGATCGGCATCCAGCTCTTCAATAACACTTTTGATGCCCTTACCGGACCAAGAAGTACTATCTTGAAATGTGTAGGTGCCATAAAAAACGTTGGAGATTCCTTGAACATCTTGAACCATATCCCGATGAGTGTTGTCGCTAAAACACGAGTGCTCATCTTCTCTGCTACCAGAATCCAACGCCGCCTGAAGACGCTCACCACCAGTTTCGAAACCAGCCAAAACAATCATGCCCGTTAGAATTTTTTCAAGGGACTTGTCTGCTTCATCAGCAACAAAGGCCTTACGGTATGCGCCATCGGTGGTCCACTGACTGTGAACTTGCTCCAAATGGCTCACCAATAGGTCGCCGGTAACCTCCAAGTACTTGGCCCGACGGTCTTGATTCTTTGCGGTTCCATTGTCTCCGGTGACGTAATCCGTATAAGGTCGTTGGCCAGCGCCTGCTTCTTCTGTGGTATCTTCGCCCCAGAGCAAAAACTCAATTGCATGGTAGCCAGTAGCGATATTCTTTTCGCCGTCTTCTTCGTTCTTACCCTCGATATTCTCCGCAGTAATCGCGAAGGAGGTGTCATTAATTAGACCAGCGTCAGGCTTTCCTTCTGTGTAATCAACGAAATGCTCGTCCATTGGCCAAGCATTGAGCAAACCTTCAGGCCCGTCCGTTTCGTTGTCAATTGGCCCTTCGTAAAAGCGATACACTTCAGTTTGAAGGTAAGGCTCTCGAGAAGCCAACCATGCCTCTTTCGCTTCTGTGAAAGCTGCCTCAGAGGGATTTGCAGTAAATGCCTTAATTGCGTTATTGAGCACTTTTGCCGCGTCCAACGACTCTTTATAACTAGCTTCAACCAATTCAGCGTAACTCGAAACAACATCTGCTCGAACGTTTGTTTCGTCGTCACCACAACTGGAACACCCTAAAACAAGTCCGCCGAAAGCAACTGCCATCAAGGACAATCGGGTTCTCAATGTAATTTTCATATGTCTACTTCTCCATATATTAAAGATTTACTCACCACCATTAGGGCAAGGGCCAAGAAACGATCTTGAGAACTATTCTCATAATCACCGAGAAAAATCAGAGAAGAGAGGCTGCTAGTCCACGCCCCTTTAGCTGTCAAGAGTAATTTCCATTCATTCTGGCCCAAATCCACAAAATCCAGATTAAACGATCGGTCAACTTAAACTTCTAGCGAAGGGCAGATCGAGCGGTCCAAGTTATACTGCCAAAAACATCAAATAACTCATTCCGATCTTGATAATGAGAAGCATTCTCATTATCTTTAAAAAAAGTCCCTCTTATGGAGTTTTAAATGGCCAGTAAACATGCAGTGAGTTCTATTCCCATTTCAATAAAACACCGTCCCAGGAACGATAGAGCAGACCGTGGTTTTCACGATGCAAACGAAGATAGCGACTTTGTTCCCGTTACCCACTCTATGCATGCATTGCGTTTGGTACTCGCAGTCGCATTCGACCGCCAATCCTTGTCGAATCTTGTCTTAGGGACCCTTGAGTCCTCCCCACCGCCCATTCAATTGTGGCCCTCGAGTCTCTATCAAATGGCTGCCGAAATCGCGACTCACTCACTTGCCTCGTGGAACCGCATAGAAAAGGCCCTCGATGCGCGATTGGACCCATGGGCAGGGCATTACTTCAACCGGCCCCCCGTCGAAACAGTTCAAGTCATCGCCAAAAACCCTGAAGTTTTGCATGGGCTGGAATTGGCTGGAGCCCTCTGGGCAATTCTACGGCGTCGCGACCCAGCCCTAAGTGACTTAGCCAATCGATTTGCCAGCGAATTGGAATTAATAGCTATGCAACAATTCGGAAAAACGCCATTCGCGTGAGCCTAAATAACTTGAGACTTAATTAAAATGGAAAATAGAACTTCAACCTTGCCGATCTCGGCGGGTTATCCCCCTCCCCACAATCCCAATGACCGCGTGATTATCGCCCATTTAAAGCAGTGGCAGCTGTTACAATATCCACCAAACGACCCTAAGCTTGCTTACCTAAAGCTCCGTAGAATAATTCAACTGCAATTATGGCTACCCCTCGAGCAGCTCTCAATCATCACACCGTCAAGACTCACAAACAATCTCTACGAAATTTTCCCCATCTACGACTGGAAAAAGTCGGTCGCGAGCTACTCGGAGGTAAGAACTCTTGTAGAGTCGCACTTCAAGATAGCACCTCCCGATCAAAACGAGCTCGAAGAGGCCATATACACGTGGCAGAGCGAGCAGTGCTTTAGCCCCAATCCCCCAAACTGCTGCTAATCCAATAGCAAACCTAAACAATGATATGTACCGCGCTTACGCTAGGCTGGGTAAGCTCTGCCCCCGGCAAGCCGAGGGTTGGGAGCTAACACCAAAAAAACAAGATCTACCGTCAACCAAGAGCACCTGGCTCTAGTTGTCTTTTTTAAGGCCCACTTCTGCTTGAAGTTCAAGGCACCAGCGACTAACGCGTTCTTCAGTCAATTCTGGTTGGCAGTCTTGGTCAATCGCCAATCCGCAAAACTTTCCATCCCGAATCGCGGTAGAGCCGGTGTATTCAAAATCATCCGTCGACGTGAAACCTATTCCGCCTTCTGCCCCTCGCTCAAGCAACTTGTCGTAGAGCTCTCCCATCCCGTCCAAAAATGTATCGGGATAGCCATCTTGATCTCCCAATCCAAACAAAGCAATTTTCGTTCCCGCCAAATCAATATCATCCAGTTCATCGAAGCGATCTGCCCAATCGTCCTGCATCTCTCCAATATGCCAAGTTGGTATTCCCAAAATAAGAATATCAAAGCCAGTGAGATTCTCTCCAGAAAGGTCGTTCACATCACCAACCGTGTCGATATTC
>CAXGXL010000017.1:0-16106 GCA_964013555.1 uncultured bacterium | reverse complement strand
CTCTTCGGGATGGAGCGATTTTTCGCACCCAATAGAGAAAAACCAGCATAGAAGAAAAAATGAAAAACGAGACTGTTTCATTGTAGAATCCTATTTCTTATTTTTGCTTGGGCGCTTAGAGCTCTGCAAAGAGAGGGCCAAAAAAGCTAGCCCCTTACCGGAGTGTTCGAGAATCCATTCTTTTCAAGAGTTTAGCTAACTAACCAAAACGAGGGGCACCGGAGCGTTGGAAAGGAAGAGAGTAGTTTCTACTGGCGTATTCTACTGCCGTAGAATACGAACGAGAGATTCTCTCAATAGATTTGTAGTGGTATTGGAGTTTTCCCTTCAAATGGCCATGGTATCGATATGCCGTGAGCCATTAACAAGAAACGCCTAGAACAACCTAGCCCACACAAGCCTGGTCGTTATTCGAGCCAATCCTTAGGAAATTCAGTCTTGAGTTTTTTTCGATGAACATCGTCGCGTTTTTTACTGTGAGAAAATTGACCTGCTTTTTCCTGTTTATCGTGTTCCGCTTCTGTAGAATCCTCATCAAAAGCCTGCACCAATTTCGGACATAGAGTCGCTGTTTTCTGTTTGCCTTTACCAAGCCAAAAGCGAGCCGAGTTAGGAGAACTGCCACCTCTAATACTTCGCAAATGCCCCTTCATAGCCCACAGGTAATGCACACCCGAGCCTGACTTATCTGGTTTGAGCCACCCAAAATTCCAATGCAAAGTATCCTTTTTTTCAATCTCCAGCATGCAGTCGTCGAGTCCACTCATAAAAGTGTCTACCTTATTCTCGGTATCGCCTTGGCTGACCGACCCGGCTCGTAGATTCCTTGCCATGTTCCCTCGGTTGAACTTGTTGTTGAAAAAGATATAACTCGACAACCCAGATTTGTTGTTCTTGTCTTTATGCCAATGACTAATACGGGACGCCATCTCGTAAACGCCAAAACCCCACGACTTAGAACTAAACTTCTTGCCCTCTTCTCTCTCGCGAATTGTCCCCTGAAATGCAGCAACATCCTTGTCTGCGTAGATACCAGTCAATACAACTTGGTAGCCCGCCTGTGCGAGCTTGACTATTTGCTTGGCCACGGGCCCTTTTCCCGGTCTGTAGTCCCCGGTTGCAGTTTCAGGAATAATCAGGTCCTTACACCGTGTGGCAGTACCAGCTTTGGCCAAACAATTTGTTCCGCCACCGCTATACCCCGCCAAAAGGGTTTTCTTGAGGCTGCTAATAGGCTTTTTAAAGAAAGCACCAAATTGGTCCCCAAACCCCGCGTAGCCGCGGTCCGTCGCAATCTCTTTGAGGGCCGTCCATACTTTACTGAAAGCGCGCATATCTCCGCCATCCACCGAGAAAAACTCTCGCTTGCAGTTGCCCCCCTGACACAAGAGAGGCCAATTCTTAGTTTGCCCCAATATATAGGGAACGTTATTCTTGGTTGAAAAGGTCTTACCCGATGCTGAGGCACCCAACACGTAAATCGCTAAGGGCTGATGAATGGGGGTCTGCTTGGATGCCACACCCCACATTGGCGCAAAGGCGCCCCCGCCGGTATAGACTCCACCTTGTGAACGCAGGGTCTCTGGTTTTGCGGGGTTCTTTTTCGAAGGATCAAAGCTCATCGCAAAACGATAGTTAGTCGCAGACTCGTACCTCGCAACAAAGCTGGTATGAGCCGCCTGACATTTGGTTTTCAACTCTCCAGAGGCCCAACCACATTCGCCATTCACCTCTGCGGCAATATCTCGCACAATGTAGGCAAGGTCGTTTTTGCTACAGGGAAGCTCCTTTCCGGAGCCGAGCTTAACCCATGTCCAATTTTCGGCTTTTTGCATATCGCCTCGGTAGCACCCCCAACCCACGGGACCATCTACCTTCCAAACATAAGTACTCGAATCGAACCCAGGAGTAATACACGAATTTTTAATGCACTTGGTCTCCCTTGCGGCTCCCCAATCGTCCACCAAAACTGTGTCATCCGGACACCCCCTCGCGGGCACTGCCGTGACTGTCAGCCCCACGTCCCCGGGTTGTGGCCTGAAAAACGGGTCCCAAGAAACATCCCCTTTTTTCCTCGGGGGCAAAGAGCCTTTTCCTCCGCAATAATGGGTGTTTTGGTCAAACAACATAGGCGGATCGCCATCGGCAAAATCGAGGCGCAGCTCTAATTGAGACTTCGTGTGCCCCCTGTACCGGGGCGAACTACCCTCGGGGGATGCCGTCTTCGGACTTCCCTTCGACGCCACGGCCATATCAGCAACAAAGAAAAACGATACTAAACCAATTAAAAGACCACTCCATCGCAGCATAAGTGTGCTCCCCCTCGCGAAAAAGCTAAGTGTTACTTGTCAAAACTCTGCCGAGTTCATTTCCAGGTAAATCAAAACCTTATTGAACCCTAACAATAGGTCGCCGGTAACTACAATACCCTACCACAATTCACGAAAGTATCCCCTCGCATAGCTTGCCGAGCCCATAACCGAAACCCACTACCGACAAAATGCCCGTAAGTCCCTAGAAAACGGTCTCGCCCCAACTAGCAAAGATTAGTAGGTGGGTAAGCTCACGACAGCTCTGAGCTTTTGATTCATTAGCGGTTCACGCTCGGTTTAGTCATCGTATTGCCGGCCCCCCTTCCCCCCAGTTAACCTGTGAGTAGGATGGATATAGGGTAGGCTATTCGATCCTTAAGCATCATTAGCGTGACTTCGGTCACCAATAAGCACCAAGGAAGTAGAACAATCTAAGACCCCATTAACCCCTCAGTCAATTTATTCGGTAGGTGCAAAAGTAGCTCAGCCCAAGGAGAAGAGACCATGAGACCTGTTAGCCTAGGAAATACCCCCACCCCGATTGCCCCGCCCTCGAACGCCAGAGTGAATGTGAGTGCTAACCCAGCCAGCTCTGCGCCAACATCATCGACTGCCGCCGACGACTTTCAGCCCGGCGGCCTTCAGCCCACCACAGTACCGGGTCAGCCAGCAACCGCCGGGCTCTTACCGCCAACTCATTTGGGAACAGGACTAAAGCGCACCCAAGGAGCTGGCGAGGCGGTTACGCTGGACCGCCCCATTCACTGGCTCTACGAGATGCCAGTAGACGTAAGGCCCAATTCTCATTTCAACCCTCATCGCGTCAGCCCGGTAGACGGCAAAGTTCGCCCACACCGCGGCATTGATTTACCTGCGCCGGAGGGAACCCCCATTCAAGCGCCCATGAGTGGAGAAATAATTGCAGTAACCCCCAATAATGGCGGCGCCGGAAACACCATCAAACTTCGCGATGATTACGGCCGGATTCACAAATTCTTTCATCTTAGCGAATTTGATACTGCACTTGGGGATCGTGTGGACCAAGGAGATGTCATTGGTAAAGTAGGCACAACTGGCCGCAGCACCGGGCCCCACCTGCACTGGGAAGTCTGGGAAGACGGCTCAGCGGTGAACCCTTGGACCGAGATTCGCGGAATAGGCATCCAGTCTCGAGAAGAAATGCTCAAAGCCATTGAAAAAGCAGGAAATACCGGCACAAAAAAAGAAGGGGCACTCCCTTTCAATGTCGAGTAAGCTCATTATCGCTACTGGATAACTCCGTCCCGCCCCTTAAGCACCTTAGTCATTTCATTAAAAAGCTGAAACCGGCACACCGTTGTCATGCTTGCTCTTGTGCCCGATAGAGCAAGCACGACGCCTGCGCCGAGAGGTTAGGACGAAAAGCCGCGAAAAGCCCTCTCCACCGAATTACACCAAGAGCACTGCACGCAACAAAATTAAGTTTCCTCCGATAACCGAGAAATTGTTGCCACACACAATTTTGGGGAGAGCATCTTGTCATCAACCATCACTCGGGCCTTGCTGCCTAAAGCCGCTTCAATATTTAGAAATAGAGCTAAATCTGGTACGGCTTCTCAGTTATTCGCCAGAGCTAACCTCAGGAGAGTAGCCTCTAAACTCGATGCAACCATGAAAGCACAAGCGACGGCTCGGATCACCGCTAAGGCAATGAGCACCGGAGACTCCGACACCTTTTCCGTTTCCGCCAAAGGTCCAATGACCGTCTTCTCAAGAAAGAATCTCGACCAGACGCCCATAATGTCGCCCCAAAAAGGCCAAGATAGTTTCGCGCAAGTCGCCCCATCTCCTGCGAGTCGGCGCGGCGCTCTAAGAAACAAGCCACCTAAACAAAAAATCGTCGGGGAACGATTTAAGGGACCTTCCATTGAAAGCATGTCCCCAGATCAACTTGCTATTTATAACGAAATTGCCCAAACCAGAACCACAGGGGTTGCCGGCCCGTTTGGCCCCTGGCTCGCAAATCCTCGTATTGCACGGCCAGCGCAGGAATTGGGTCGAGTTTGTCGATACGAGACAACCCTCTCATCTCGACAATCAGAAATGGCCATTCTTATGACTGCGCGGCATCACACCTGCCCCACAGAATGGACCATCCACTTAAAAGAAGCCCGTCGCGCCGGACTCGAAGAAAGCATCATCGAATCGCTGGAGCTCCAAGACCCCATACCATCTTTTACGAATCGCCAAACTCAAGAAGAAGACCAAGCTATTTTTTCGTTTACGTCGGAGTTGCTTGCCTCCACCAGCGTCAGTGATGAAACATACGCGAAGGCTAAAGAGATTTTGGGAGTCAAGAAACTGGTCGAGCTTACCAGTATCATTGGGTATTATACCTACGTAGCCATGACTCTTAACGTCTTTCAAATCAAGCCCTAACACTTGCCTCTCACCGACTTAGCGCAATCCGTTCAATGAACGAACGATAGGCCGTCCAACCGCCTAGCTATTCGAGAACCCTCAGGTTTCACGGAATCTAGCAACGTCAGAGCAGCGCTGTCGATATTGATGCACAGAAACGTCGGTGTACCCCATAAGATATTCGATGCACCGCCCATAGTATTCAGGAAAAACCGAAGATGTTGTCCGCTCATGCACACAATAAAGGCTGCGAGTTTGCGAGCCGAGAAGCTCTAAACACCACAACTTTTTGTTCTAGTACCAGCACCGAGACCACCCCATCCACAAAACCTATAAAAAAGGACAATGGTCGCAATGCTTCTAATTCTCCAGGAAGCAACACTTGCGCCTCAAGCATTTACTTTAGCACACGTGAACCGGAGCGAACGCCCCTCGCACCCCAGCAGCTAGCCTCAAAGGTCCTGCCTGAAAAGATCCAACAAAGACTTTGTAGAGCTCTACCGCCATCGACTACCCTCGAAACACGTGAACTTGAAAGGGTAACCAACCAACTACTTGAACCCAGAGAATCCGAGACAACTCAGGGAAAAACCAAGGTTAGTATAACACCAATAAAGACCCTAGCAGCGAGTTCGTATCGAGCAACCGTCGGCGTCGTCTTGCTCGATTGCGACGAGACTGCGGAGGATGCGCTGCGACGTATGCTTCCAAAAAACATTGGCATGTATATTTCACGTGTCGCGAAAGGCGACTCTCTTACCGCAGAAGCTCTGCGGTCTACGGCTTCTCGTATCCCAGAGGGAGCCTCTCTTATCATTCCTGGACGACCGCTGGATTCGATTATCTTCGCTTGCACATCCGCTTCAGCACTGCTTGGAGAAGAACGAGTCAACGCACTTCTGAGCAAAGGAAGACCAGGGCCCAAGCCTAGCACGCTCATGGCCGCAGTCGTTAGGGCACTGAAGTTCCTCGGAGCCAAACGTGTGGGCTTAGCAACACCTTACCTCGCCGAGATCACCCAAGAGCAGGCCCGCGTTATGGAAGAACGTGGATTTAGCATTCCAGCGGCACGTTGCCTGGGACTCAATAAAGACAGCGAAGTAGGCCTCGTCACCGCTGACGACATTAAACAACTCGGTCGAGACACCTACAAGGATTGTCTCGACGTAGACGGACAGCCTCCGCAAGCCATCTTCCTTAGTTGCTCCCAACTTCGTGCTGCCGACGTTATCGAGGAACTTGAAGAGGAATTAGAAATCCCTATTGTCACCAGCAATCAAGCCATGATGTGGGAACTCTTGCGCCTAGCCAACGTTGATGATCAAGTTGCTGATTTTGGTTCGCTTCTGAGCACCTCAGACCGCTCTTTGTGGAGGAATGCAGAATAAAAGGGAGTCGTGCTCCTTCAAAACCGCGCTCCGCTACCCTCTAGCGACCTCAATCCAAACCTTTGACTCAGAGTGAACAAAACAACAATTTATTTTGTTTACAGATTTGCTCTCCAGCTCGGATTTGTAGGATAGTTGGCCACCTGGTAGGTATAACACTAAATTTGATTTTTTGGGGGCAACATCCAAACCCGACTAATTTAGGGTTTATTTTAGGTGCATATGAATTACGCTCAATTGAGGTTCTACGATGATTTTACATTATACTCACCACCGGCTACAAAAACCTTTTTCAAAATCGATTTCGTTCGGGTTCCTTGTGCTATCAACTCTGCTGCTTGTCTCCAAGACCGCATCTGCAGATAGTACCTGCGAAGCAGAGTACGCTGCAGCAATCGCACGGGTCAAAGCCTACGACGGTAGCGTCGCTGACGAAGTCCTTGCGAAAGTGAAGAAACTCTTTCCGAAAGAGTCTAGGGAACGCCAACAGCAGATTCTCCAGACTGCCCTATCGGATATTGAAACTGCGAATCATACAATGGAGTTCAACAGAATCGGAAACAAGCTCTACGAATTCCCAGGCATTCATTACGCTGCAGTATCACTTGTTAGGCTTGCCTTCACCGGTTTAGCAAAGCTCGAAAAAGAGGGAAAAGTCACAGCCAAAACGCTGGTAGAAATCCCCACTAAAAAAAACGAGGGAGGCATCGGCTTTACGACGGGCTGGAAAACAGATGCCAGTGGCTGGGCCGACCAACTCAACAAGCTCTTTAGTGACAAAGGTGCTTCTTTAAATCCTCGCGTCTTAACCACTCTTGCCTACAGCTACATGTACAATTTTAGAGATGCACAAAATCTGAAAGCCCTCGGCCCTTTAGCCAACCAAGCTCTGCTTAAAGCCAAACAGGCCAACCTGCGCTGCGATATTTTTCAAAACCTGCAACCCGAAGCGGCCCCCGTCAATGGTGTGCCGCTTACCACTCAACCCCATGGATGGCCCTGGTTAAAATATCTAACCTGGAATGTTACAACCAACCTAGGAAAACCCAATCTCCAATTTATTGGCGACGAGCAACACAAAAAGTCATGCGAATTCAAAGGCCTAAAAAAAATCGTCATCCCGAGTTGGTACAATCAACACTCATTAAAAGAAAGCGACAAACCTACTTTCCCTTTTCAACCAGGGTACGATTATTGGGGGATTGCGGATGTCACGCTGGAGATGGGTGGGAAATCAGCCAACTGGTACCAGCAAAATAAGGAAAAATACCTGCCCATGCTGGCAGGTCCCTCTAGTACCACCAGCGGACTCTATGAATATGTGCGTCTCTTGAATTTGCCTGTAGACGAAACCCCCTTATTTAGGCTTTTAATGCTAACCTGGATGATTCAAGGCCGGGACCACAGCTTCACCGAAATTATGGGAGCCTTTGATGCTTATGCCCTTGAACAAGTGGCAAAAGGCCCAGAAGTAATTGCCAACGATGCGAAGGTTGCATGGAAAGCGCGAGTTAATCGAACCTGGCACAAAGCCTACAATGACCTACTCGAAGCAGATATTTCCCTACCAGAATTAAAGGCGGCCTCCGTCACCCTAGCTGGACAGAGCATTAAACTTCCCACCCATTCCGCCCTAACCGTAAAAGTATCAGACCTCAACGAACTCTTAACCGGAGAAAAAGATGACAGTTGCTACCCATCTTATTACGCTTCAGATAACCATCTCAAAGCCATTAATACCGCGGCAGCGACCGATAAGATTGCTGCCGATCCCTGCGGCCTTTTAAGCGAACCCATAGGATACTGCGCACAAGATCCCGATACACTCATGCTATTCGACCCCGTGGTTCGAAAAGCCCCTCCTCGGCGCCCCATGTCTGCACCGGCATCTTCCTTTCTTGATACAGCCCAAGACAAAGCTTATTGCACGTGGGTAGCTGCGAAATCCAAATCGGACCAAAAAGAGTTGATTGAGGCAGCCGCTTCGATCTTAGCCGAATCAGGGCGCGCAGACTCCGTAATCAATACTTTTGCCAGAAGTCCGGAAGAAAACCCGGTTTGGAACGCTTTTTTAAACGATACACGAACTACCGGGCTCAGTGAACGCCTCTGCCCAGCTGTAAAAGCCGGAGGTGAAAACTGCTTTTATACCCTAACGGACTCGGCCAGCGGGCAAGCTACCCTAGCAGCACGAGCCCAAGCAATCGTCAAAAAAGTATCAGGAAAAGCCGATGTTATATGCGCTATGATTCAAGGAGCCTCGCTGGCTGTAACGCATCTCTACACACAACATGGCGATGAACTCACCAATCCGGGATACGGGCCCTTTACGCCACCCGCTAACGCGAGTCAGCTCGAAGCAAAATTGGACGGCGTCTTAAAGAAAAAGCAATACAAAGACAAACGCTCCCAAGAACAGGCAAAAGAAGAGCGTGACAATGTCATGCTTCTCTTAACAGCGGCCCTCGAAGCTCCATTGTATGTGAGAAATAACGACGTTTTATGGCACGCAGTGCACCCTCAAGTGGCAACGGCCTTCATCGCAAACCGAGGTAAAAAAACCGCTTCCCTCTTCCCTGGTTACATAAGCACCACTTACGATGCCACTGAGGCAGCTGGGTGGCTCCACTCCAAGGGAACGAGCTTCCAAATTGAAGCCGCGAAAAATGTTGGCTCGCACATCGCTGCGATTAGCGCAGCGCCCAATGAAAAAGAAGTGTTGTACCCACTTGAAGCCTCTTTCCAGGTGAAGAAAATCTGTGAAATTTTCCTCGAAGACGGCGAGTATCCGGCTAAGGTCAAAAGCACCATGCAAAAAACCAGATACAACTTTCAACACGGCAAGCCCAAAAAAATGGTTATCGCTCCGGAAGGCACGACTAAAGCGCCAGCTTCCTCGGATAGTGCATGCCAAAAAACATTCTCGACCATTTTTGAGGCTCTGGGAAAGAAAACCGAATGGGAAGCAGGAAAATACACCGTTATCTTATTGGAAAACCTGAATGCGAAAGACCTCGCCAGCACAGGACGAAGTGGAGAGCGACGAGCAAACGCCACTATCGATGCAAAGCCGCTTCGACCCAATATGATGAACTTACTTCGCGGTCGTAGATTCTAAGGCCTGCAAAATAACAAAGAGACCCTGAACGGCTCAATAAAACCATGTTTTAGAAGCATTTTCCCCAAAACACCGGTTTCTAAAACGGTTCGTTTCCATCCGGGTTCCCCAACAAGTTGGCTCTAAGACGGCCGATCCCCTAAACTAGTGATATGACCCTAAGCACTCTTCTACTCTTGGGCTTGAGCCACGTCTTTGCCTCATCAACCTGGTGTCAGAATCGCCCCGTCCGCGCGAAACCTGAAACCATGCCATCATGCCATCAATACGACTCAAGAGATCAACGGCAAGTCAAAGCAGATTGCATGCGATGTGTTGCAGGGTGCGGCCGACACTTTGGCGGTATCCATCAATGCGATTGGGTACCACAGCAAGAGGGTCCCCGCTGCAGGCGAAATAGAAATAGAAAAACCTTTACTTCCGAGCGACTAGAATTAACTAATGCGCATCGTCGCAGAGTTTTCCCTTGCCAATTCTACGACAAGAAAAAAAAGCCAGGACCCAACACAAGATCTCAGCCGAGAAGAAGCACACCTCAAACACAGCAACCTGAGCCTCCTGCCAAATCCTATAGTGAAGACTTTCGCCCCCAGACCCTTCAATACCAACTCAACGCCCAAGGTCGCCAAGATACAATCATCACAATCAACTACCAAACTAGAGCCCTCGATGACGCATTTTTCCAGCGAGCATCGACCCTTTGGAATAGCCTCAACAGAAGGGATTCTCACGTTTTTGAGAAGCAGGAGACTATTCAAAAAATAGAACGTCTCTACGGCATTAGCATCGAACGATTTGTCGGCCATGGGGGGCAAAAAGTGGCATTTCTTCTGAAGGGATCGCCCAAAGTCGCCAAAATCCAAGTGCCGCACCAATCCAAGAACCTTTTCTACAGTATATTACGGCGCGAAATTGTTCTTGGACAAATTATGCAGGCTCTCAACCTACCTATCTTGCCCTTAGAATTCACCCCTGAAAGCTTAAGCAAAGGAATCGTCTATCAGCGCTACTTCGAATACGATTTGGACACCGGTGCCCTCTTCGACCTAGCCGAAAAGGTCCACTCCACCCCCGAGAGGGCAGACTCCCAAGAGGCAAGTCGCTCCCGGCCGCTAACCGCTGAGATGATTAGATGTGGACAAACCCACAACAATGCGTGGAGTATCATGGGCAAGCATAAAGAAAGGCTCCGTGCGTGGATGCTTAAAAACAAATTTCCCTTAGCCCAGCGGGGATGGGACGAGTTTGTCTTCGATGTTTATCAAGATAACTTCTTTTGCAACACAAAAACCGGCGAAGCCCTCATGGTGGACTGGTAGGGTTTCTAACCGCCCCCCCCTGTCCCTTACAAGAAGGCACCTAGTCCTACTGGTGTTGGCGTTCTTTGGGCAAGTGCATCTCTTTGTCGCCCAACCGAGATATACTCTTGGGGACAATTTCACCTCGTTGCTTACACGTCTTGAGGTACAATGACCTCCGCTCCTTCAGTCAGCCCACTTACAACCTCAATATGAATACCGTCAGAGAGTCCCAATTCAAGAAAGCGTTTTTCCGAATTTTCCTTGTCCACGGCCACCTCGACGTACGCCTTTTCGCCGTCAAACCGGAGAACGCGCTCGTTAAGGGTTAGCACTTGAGTGCGGCTCTCCAACACAATGCTGGCATTGGCCGAATAACCCGCTCGTAAAAAGACCTCGTTTTGAAACCCAACTGCCGCTCTAATCTCAAACTGAATAGCACCACCGTTGTTAGTGGCTTTCGGAGCAATATGCTCCAAGGTGCCCGTTAACCGCTTCTCACCAAGCGCCCCTACCTTAATATCAAGGTTCATGCCTTCTTTTACTTTTCCAACGTCTCCTTCGTCGAGCCAGCCGATAAAGACCATATCCGTCATGTCCGCTAAAGTCGCTATGGTCGTTCCTGCGTTGAACGCATTGCTTTCAATAACCGACGCACCTTCTTTAGCCGGCACATTGAGCACCATCCCATCGATGGTCGCACGCACTTCATTAGAAGCCGACGATGAACTGGATGCCACACCTTCGCGAACAAGCTGAAGATGACTCTGAGCCGCTATTAGTTCTTGCTGTCGTAACTCATAGGCCAACTTTTGGGAGGCAAACTCGCTCTCCGAAACGACCTCTTTAAGCTGACTAAATCTTTCAAATTCTCGCTTCGCATTTTTCGTATTGAGCTGCGCCGCACGCAGTTTAGCCTCCGCATCGTTGACTCGAACAACGTCAGGCACCACCCGAATTGTAACCAGCAAATCGCCCTTTTCTACGATCTGCCCGGGCTCGGCGTGAACCTTCTTAATGATTCCCGAAATCTGAGGCTTTACCTCAATCTCACGCCGGGGGGTAATACTGCCCGTGGCGACGGTCTTTTTGACAATATCGCGGATCTCTGGCTTGGTGATTTCCACCTCCACTGGCTCTTGTATCGATTCGAAATAGAGATTTCCCAAAGCGCCCGCAAAACCGGCAACCAAGACAATAATAAAAAAGACAACACCCTTATTCTTCATAGGTTTCTACTCCATCCTTAAAGCTTCGATAGGATTAATCTTCAGAGCCGCTCGAGCCGGCATAATGGCGGCAACTAACCCCAGCACCACGAGAATCACCGTCGCCCAAATGGCAATATTGAGGTCGACCGATGGCCTCCCCATCATCTGAGACGAATCCCCTAGAATTCGTCCCGCGATGGAGAGAGTACTAAGCGCCGCAATCAAGCCACTGATCCCAGCAACGGAAGTCAGAGCTATGTTTTCTTGAACAATCATAATGACAATCGCCGACGGACGCGCGCCGATAGCCCGTCGAAGGCCTATCTCTTTGGTTCGTTCTTTAACTGCAATAAGCATGATATTACTTACACCCAATACCCCAGCCAGAAGAGTCATGAGGCCTACAAACCAGCTCAAAGCCTTTATCGCCCAAAAGAGGGATTCAACTTTTCTGAACTCTTTTTCAGAGTTCCAGCTTCGTACCCCCGACGAATCGTCGGGGGCAACATCGTGGCGAGTCTTGAGCATAGTTTTTACTCGATTTTCCAGTTGAGATGCCGAAAACTCGGGTAAGGCCGTTATCGCAAGCCATCCAATTTTACTTCCTCTCTTAAAGGCCAACTGAAACGCACTAAGGGGAACCGAGATGCTCCGCAAAGCTCGCTCGCCGCGATCACCGCTCTGTCTTGGTTTCGTCACTCCGACCACCAAGAAATACGACTCGCGAATGACAATCCGCTTGCCTACCGCAGACTCTCCATTCTCAAAAAGCTCTTCTTCTACTCCCTGCCCGATGACTGCAACTTTTCGCTGCTCGTCCATGTCCATTGGATTCAACAAGCGCCCCGATACCAAAATTTGCGGTTGAACGCGTTGCATTTCAGGCACATCTCCTCGAACACTGAAACTCCCCGAGTTTCCACGGTAGCGAACAGGAGCACCACCACCATAGCCCCCCAATTGGTCCCGGGGACAGACGTACTCGATCCCCTCAATGGATGTAGCGATAGCTCGAACATCGTCGCTGTCGAAAGTGATGTACCGCCCTGGCTGAAATCCTTTGTGCGCCTTCGAGGTAGCGCTGCCCCACACCCACAAGGCGTTGGTAGCAAAACCACCCATCGATCGCCCCACACCACCTTCGAGTCCATTTCCAAACCCAAGCATGCAGATCAACATGAACACGCCCCAAAACACACCGCATGCGGTCAGAAAGGTTCTCATTTTGTTCTGACTAAGAACCTGAAGAACCTCCTCGAATCTATCAGTATCCCAATGCGCCATGAGTTATTCGTCCCGCAATGCCACAACCGGGTTCACCTGAGCAGCGCGGTAAGCAGGAACCAAACCGGAAAGGACTCCGGCAATCACCAACACAAGGGTAGCCCCCAATACGGTACCAAGATCTACGGCAGGCTCTCGAAAATAATCATTAACGGGTAGATGCTCTCTCACGAAGTGTACAAGGCCCATGGCGGCACCTAAACCAACCAAGCCTGAGATCCCCGTGATTAGAAGCGCCTCCTCAACCACCAATCGAATAATGCTACGAGGGGTCGCCCCCAATGCCTTGCGTAACCCTATTTCCTTCGTACGCTCCTTCACCGAGATAAGCATGATATTACTAACCCCTAAAAGGCCCGCTGCCATGGTACCAAGACCAACGAGCCAAACAAAAAAGCGCACTCCCGAAAACACGCTAGTCACCCGAGCGTAAGTCTCTAAATTGTCCCGAATGCGCAGCGCAGACTTGTCTTGACTGGAGAAATTGTGATGCCCAGCCAAAATCTCTCGGACCGCTGCTTTGACTGCATCACTCCGCTCTTGATGCTTTTCATCCAGCGTGAACATAATTTGCTTAACGTCGGAGGTTGCCCCCGACAAGAGCTGGGCCGTACTAATCGGCACATAGATTTTTCGTTGCTCAGAGGAGCGGCCATCGTCATCGAAAATGCCCACAACCGTATAGTGTGTGCCCGCCAAAACGATGGTTTTTCCCATGGGATCTTCTTGGCCGAATAGGGGCTCTACCACCGCTACACCAATCACGGCGACTTTTCGCGCCTCACGTATATCTAAGTCGTTGAGAAAACGTCCGCGCTTGATGATGCTCTTCTCCAAGAACTTGTGATCGGGATGACAAGCTCGAATGTCAAAGGCTCCGCGACGATTTCCGTGACTTATTGTCATGGTTCGGAACTGAAAATAAAAGCGAGAGGTGATGTGCTCAACTCCCGGAACGTCACGCGACAAGAGATGGTAGTCGTCATTGGTGAGAGTGATCTTTCGATTCACTGGATGGCCACCATGAGGTTTTTGGGTTTGCCCACCATAGACCCAAAGAGAGTTTACCGCATCATCGCGAAAGCTGTGGGTTACCCCCTTGCTAATGCCATCGCCCGCCGCCAAAAGTATGACAAGCATAAAGATCCCCCAAGCAACACTCAGGGCCGTGAGCATGGTTCGCAAGGGGTGAGATCGAAGCGTATCTACCACTTCCTGAAGAGAGTCTACGAAATTCACAGCGTCACCGCAGGCACAAGCGGGTCCTGTGCGTTCGTGGTGGCTTCGACAACTTTGCCATCTCTTAGTCGTACAGTGCGTTGAGTCATGGCGGCAATATCAGATTCGTGGGTCACAACGACCACCGTCAGCCCCTCTCGATTGAGTCCAGTGAGGAGCTCCATGACTTGATACGAAGTTTCTGTATCGAGAGCCCCGGTAGGCTCATCAGCGAGGAGCATACTTGGCTTGGCCGCTAGCGCCCGTGCTATAGCCACTCGTTGTTGCTGCCCACCAGAAAGCTGGGTAGGCCGGTGAGACGCCCATGGTAAAAGCCCTACATGCTCGAGATTTTCCAAGGCGACTCGCAAACGCTTTTTGCGCGGAATGCCCTGATAATACAAAGGCAGAGCAACGTTTTCCACCGCAGTTTTGAAGGGGAGCAAATTAAAGGACTGAAAAACAAACCCGATATGGCGGTTGCGTAAACTCGCAGCTCGCGTCGGGGAGAGTTCACTCATCGATTCCCCCGCCAGAGTGTATTCGCCAGAGTCGTAGCTATCCAGAAGGCCGAGAACATTAAGGAGAGTCGACTTACCTGAACCTGATGATCCCATTATGGAAACCATCTCTCCGGCATCCACCCGCATGGTGACATCCTTTAGAACATGCAATCTCGAGGCATCCTCCCCCTTCCCCATACAATAAGACTTATTCACATTGTCTAGTTGGATCATGGACCGGTGCCTCCAGTTGGCCAGCGCCCCGTCGCTTGCAATAAGGACAGTTCCGCCAAGCGAACCGCGAACTTTCTGCCAACCAGATTCGCTTGGGCTAAGTAGGTATTGGCGATGGCATCCACCTGCTCGAGGGCCGTAGCCAGACCATGTTTAAACATCGCAGCGGTTTGTCTTCCGTTTTTCTCTGCAAGAGTCGCTTGAACCTTGGCCTGTCGAACTTCTTGCAAACTCGCCTCTAAGCGGCGCTTGGCTACATCTACTTCATGGGGTATGACCCGCGAGAGTTGTGCAGCGACCAATTCGGCTACCCGAGCCTCGGCACGAAGTAACTCATCTTGAGCGCTCCGGTAGCCACCGGAAAAAAGGTCCCAGCGCATGTTCACACCAACGCTCCATTGTCCGTCTCGTTCGACAACGCCATCATCTCTTTTGGAGATAGTTGCTCCTGCGCTAATAACCGGCAAGTAGCCAGCCAGGTTCTGGCGAATAGCCTCTAAAGTCGTGTCAGCGACGAGACGAGCTTGTTGCAGATCGAGCCGGGTATCCAGAGCAAAGTTTGTAACCGCCTCAGTGTTCCAGTCGAAATCGACGAGGGACTCTCCAGGAGGCTGCAGCTTTCGAATTTCTCCTTGCTTGTCGGGCAGAGCGAGAAGCTTCATAAGGCTGAGTCCCTCTAAAAGAACATCTCGAGTAGAGGATATCTGAGTCGATTGCGCAGAAGCTCTCTCTAGCTCAGCCCGGGTTACATCACTGGCTCGCCCTACCCCAGCATCGAATCGCTTCTGAGCCTGATTAACCGTAAGGGAAGCGACCTCCAGCCGGTTCTTCGCCGCCACTTGGACCTGTTCGGCGGCCAACACCATCATGAATTGCCTCGCCACCACAAAGGCTAGGTTGCGCCGAGCCTCATCCGTTGCCAACCTCTGAGCCTTGGTCCGGTCCGGCGCAGCAAGGTAATCCACAATCGCACTGAGATTAACCAGATCAATTGTAAGGTCCGCTTGACCGCTAACGACGGTCTTGCTCTCCGATTGAACGACCGCGAGCTCACCCACCTGAGTTTCGGAACTCGGTAAATACGCGAGTGAGGCATTAACTCCCAGCTGGGGAAAGAGTCGGGAGAGCACTTGCCGTTCT